>JAICYZ010000443.1 GCA_025933935.1 Chitinophagaceae bacterium | reverse complement strand
GGTGTTGCTCATAAAAATTTACCGGAACAGATTCTTTTAAAATTTTCATCTCTTCTTCTGTTAGTGGCTCTTTATCTATCGCTTCAACTGCTTCTTTCAATTGCTCCATCGTTCGGATTCCGACAACAGCAGCTGTAACGGCGGGATTTTTTAAAACATATTGAATCGCCGTTTGGGCAGTATTTCTATCATTTGAAGAAACCGATTGGATTGCTTTTGCGGCAGCAGCTACTTGTGATTCATTAAAATTCAAATATGGTTTTGCCGCTTTATTAATCAGTAAACCGGAAGCAACGCTGCCTCTTACCAAAACGCCGATATGATTTTCGTGTAACAATTGCAAAGTTCTTTCTTCGGGGCGCCGGTCGAGCAAGCTATACTGCGTCATCACGCTGACAATATTCGATCTTTTTACAAATTCACGAATCACATTTGGCCTGATTGACGAAAGCCCGTAATACCGGATCTTTCCTTGCTTAACTAGTATTTCATACGCTTCAATGGTTTCGTCAATATCATCTTCTATTGTTCCTCCATGCGATTGAAACAAATCGATGTAATCCACTTGCAATCTTTTCAAACTTTCATCTGCGCATTTCAAAATATAATCTTTGCGCGGATTCCAATCCCATCCGCTGCCGTCGGGGCGCCATTGGTTTCCGGCTTTTGTTGCAATAATTACTTTATCTCTTTTGCCTTTAAAAGCCTTTCCCAATAACGTTTCATTCATCCCTTTATCATACAGATCTGCAGTATCAAAATAATTGATGCCATGATCAATTGCCGCATCAATGATTTGATTAAAATCTTTTTGTTCCGGCTTTAATGACATACAGCCAAAGCCGATTTTACTGATATTGAGCGAAGACTTCCCGAGAATTTCATATTTCATTCTTCAAAGTTACCTTTTTAATAAAATGTCTCCTTCGGAGCGAATTGCGCAAAGAGGAAATGTTATTATTTGTTGATTTACTGAAAGACGGGCATTTGTTATTTTCTATCCACAAACACAATTTGTTCCTCTTTCAAAAGTGGCAATCCTTTGAATCTTAAAACCACATTGGCGACTGTAGCCACATCTTTTTCGCAATAAACAGAAATACGCTCCAGGTTTTTTTCTTTCCAATATACATTTCCAACCTGGCTGCCATCAATGTCGTCTTTAGGTGAGGGAACACCGAGAACCGCTGCCAGCAATTTTAAAGAAGTGTAATGTTTGTAATCACCAAAACGCCACAAATGCAATGTATCGAGTACAGGCGTTTCCCATGGTTTCATATTTTGAAAATCAACGTAAGGTGGAATGGGAATATTATTGATCAACATTCTTCTGCATAAAAAAGGAACATCAAATTCCTTGATGTTGTGGCCGGTAAAAATCCAGTTGTGATTGTTGGCATGTAGTTGTTTCAGTGTTGCAACAAAATGAGTTAAAAGTTCTTTTTCATTTTCTGAACACAGTGATTTGATTCTGAATTGCCAGTCATTATTTTCTTTTTTGAAATAACCAAAACTGATGCAGGCAACTTTTGCAAATTCCGCGAGGATAGCAGCGCGCATTCCATAATAATCTTCCGCACTTGTATTAGGAGGAAGCGAGCGTGATATTTTTTCTGTCCACAATTCTTTCCATTCCTCATCGAGTAAATGAAAATGTTCCTTTTCAGAAACCGTTTCGATATCTATTATAAATAAATTTTCAATAGCTAT
>JAICYZ010000258.1 GCA_025933935.1 Chitinophagaceae bacterium | reverse complement strand
TTTTACAAAGGCTTTCATCCACGCCCGGACTTATCAGATACTTCATTCCAACTGCCGCTGCATCAGTTATCGTTTGCTTCCATTCGTCAGTAAAATCATTCCTCGTTTTGTCCCATTGTTTTCCGGTAAGCGGGCTATGGCCACTTTCCATTTTTAAACCATTTTCCTTTAGCAAATTTTTAAAATCAGGGACGGAATATCCATAAAATTTCCCATCGCGATAACCGGCGTGTTCCACATATTTATATCCCATTGCCGCCAGTTTTTTTAACGTACCTGCCGGATCTTTTTTCATATCATCTCTTACCGTATATAATTGTATGCCGACGATAACAGGTGCTTTTTCTTCTTTTAAAATTGATGGAAGCATGGAAAGGCCTGCAATAGCGAGGCTGCTGTTTTTAATAAATGTGCGACGGGATGTGTTCATAAAATCTGTTTTGAAAGGATTATTAAAAGTATAAAAAAATAATTTGCAAATACGAAAATGTGAAAATGTGAAAATTCATACAGTTTGAGGACAACTGATTTATAATACAAGAATATTCAGCTTTTCTTTAGATTCTTTCTTTTTCTTTGCAGGAATTTATAAAAAAAATGACTTTGTACGATTACGACTTGCGCTCGCTTGAATGGATAAATCATCACAGAATACCTTGTCTGGACAATTTTTTCAGGTTTCTTACAGATACCGCCGGTGCAACGGCTGTGGCAATTGCTGTCATTGTGATTATTTATGGATTTATTAAAAAACCCAACTTTTTAAAATTCAGAAAATACCAGGTAGCTTTTGCATTTTCTGTTAACGCAATTATTATCAATATTTTTAAATACACCATCAACAGGCCGCGGCCTTTTGAAGTAGATAAATATATAGATAAATTAACCGGTGCCGGGAGCCCTTCTTTTCCATCCGGCCATACGGGAGATGTAGTCGTAGTGGCACTTTCGATGGGTTTACTGTTTGCTAAACAAACGTGGTTGCTTACCATCGTCTGGATATGGGCAATATTTGTTGCTTATTCAAGAATGGCACTCGGCGTCCATTATCCGAGTGATGTATTGGGTTCGGTGGTGATCAGTTTTATAGTTGCTTTTGCTTCACAAAAACTTTTTAATAAAATAACCATCAGTGAAAATAATAAGCTGGCTGGAACAAATTGACCGGCAGATATTGCTTTTTATCAATGGCCATCACAGTTCTTTCTGGGATTCAGTAATGTGGTTTTCGAGCAGCATCACGGGATGGTTTCCTTTGTACGCATTCATTATTATTGTATTAATTGTAAAGCTTAAAAGACAAAGCTGGTGGCTGCTTATTTTAATTCTTCCATTAATATTATTAAGCGATCAGCTTTCTTCTTCGGTGATCAGGCCTTTGGTAATGCGTCCAAGGCCCAGTCATACACCTGGTTTGGAGAATCTGCTTCATTATGTGAACAATTACAGAGGCGGAGATTATGGCTTCGTTTCTGCACACACTTTTAATGTTTTCTCAGTTAGTTTTTATTTATTTTTTACAACCAGAAAAGAAATAAGATGGCTTCCTTATTTGCTTTTTCCGTGGGCCTGTTTGGTTGCTTACAGCAGGCTATATCTTGGAGTTCATTATCCTTCTGATGAAGTTGTTCCATTTTTATTAAGCATATTTTTGGCTTACGGTATGAGCAGGATTTATTTTTATGTAAAAAACGATTATCATTATAAAATTTAAAACGAAAAAATTATGTGGTGGATGTATGCGTTGTTGTCGGCATTATTTGCAGCATTGACGGCCATCTTTGCAAAAGTGGGTATTAAAGGTGTGGATACAGATCTGGCAACTGCTATCAGAACCGTTGTTATTTTAGTCATTGCCTGGGGCATCGCCTTTATCCGCGGTGGCGCTTATACCGTTCATTCGCTTACGAAACAAAATATTATTTTTCTTTGTTTATCTGGAGTAGCGACAGGCCTTTCATGGATATTTTATTTTAAAGCATTGCAATTGGGAAAAGTGTCGCAGGTAGCGCCAGTGGATAAAATGAGTGTGGCAATTGCCATTATTCTTGCGGTAGTATTTCTGGGTGAACCGCTGACTCTGAAAACGGCGATCGGCGCTTTGTTGATTATTGGAGGAACGCTGGTTTTGATATTTTGAAAAATGGCAAAACCCTTGCAGCAAAAGAATAAATAGGAGAAGTTTATGTTTCCGATTACTTTTTGATTTTCAAAATGTATATGGTTCATCGCACAATCCAATAGTGCAAATTGCAAAACTTTTGCAGCAAAAGAATAAATAACAGGAATTTGTTTTTACTTATCTCTTAGAATGTCAATCAGTGTGATTTCAAACGCAGAAATAATCTATTCTTCAATTTTCACACCGTCATAAATGTCTGAAAGCAAAATATCTTCATTAATCGATTTAATCAAAAGAGTATCTGCAGGAGCATTATATTCTTCGAGTTCCCAGTGCCCACTTTCATTCAACCTGAATACTTCCAAATGGATGCTAACAGAATCTACCAGTATATATTCTTTAAGTGTTTTTATATCCCGGTATAATTTAAATTTTTCTCCCCGATCATAATTTCTTGTTGATTTGGAAAGCACCTCTATAATTACCGTTGGATTTAAAACATTGTAATCATCATTATTCAGAGTAATGATTTCTCCGCAAATAATCGAAATATCCGGATAAGTAAACAGTGTGTTGGAGGGAACATGGATGCGCTGATCACTATTGAATGGCTTGCACTTTTTCCCTTTCAGTTTATTGAAAAGTATTCCAAAAATATTTCCAGAGATAGCATTATGTGGCACTTTAGCGCCGGACATCGCAAATATTTCACCCTTGTAATATTCATGCTTTTCATCTGCGGCATTTTCCATTTTAAGATACTCTTCAATGGAAACTTTTTGCTTGCTGTAAGCTACTGCTGGTTCATGTACTTCCATGAAATAAAAATACGAAATATAATTATTTTAAGCAGGATCAAACTCTGCAATCACATGTTGTTGCCGGTACGTTGGTTTTGATACGTGGAAAGAGAGTTGCAAAAGAATTTCAGCAAAAGAATAAATAGCGGGAATTTTGATTTTATCTCTACTTTTGCCAGGTAATAATTGTTCATCTTTCCAAATTATTAATTGATTTCCCCGTCGGCATACTTCTTTACAATCTTTTCAAAAGCAGCGACATCAAAGGGTTTTTCCAAAAAATCATCGGCGCCCGCTTCTTTTGCCAGAGCGCTGATATTGTTATTAGCAGAGAAATAAATGACCGGGATCTTTTGTAAATCTTTATTAGCTTTTAATATTTTGGTAGCTTCTATGCCACTGATATCCGGAAGCCAGTTGTCCATAAAAATCAGATCGGGTAAAAAATCCATTACCTGTTGCTCGATATTATTTGATGTAACAGAGGTTTTTATTTCACAACCGATATCTTCTAAAATAATCGTACATAATTCTAAAAGTTCGAGGTTGTCATCAAAAATAAATACCTTTTTGCCTTTTTCGATTTTAATGTTTTCTCTCATTTTGACAATTCATTTATATAATCTGCAATATCTTCTATTTCTAACACTTCATCAATATTTACATGTAACGCAGCCTGTTCCGGCATATAAGCAACAGCCGCTGACAAAGGATTTTGGATGAGTGCCGCGCCGCCGTTCTCTTTTACTTTTTTCAATCCTTCAATACCATCATTATTAGACCCGGATAACAATAAGCAAATCAAATTCTCGTGGTAAACTTCAGCCGCACTCTGAAAAATTACATCAATTGAAGGCCGGGAAAAATTTATTTTTTCAGATGCGTCTAAAGAAAAGGTTTTATTAGTTTCGATCAGTAAATGATAATCGGACGGTGCAATATAAATTGTTGACCGGTTAATTTTTTCTTTTTCTTCCACTTCCTTTACAGGTAATTCAGTTTTGGAAGATAAAAGGCTGGTTAATACGTTATCGGTTCCGCGTTTGCGATGCAACACAATTATAATAGGAAAACTGAGCAAAGAATGAAGAGCCGGCAATACTTTCAAGAGTACGTCAAGGCTGCCGGCAGATCCGCCGATAATAAATGCTTCACAGTTTTTCATCTAAATTATTTTGCGCCAGATTTTTTGAGAATCCAATCTTTTATATTTTTTTGAAACCGTCGAAAAGTCAAGTGTTTCCTTACTTCCCAAAGCCAGGTAACCGAACTTTTCGAGGCTGTTATCAAACAATTCAAACACCTTCAGCTGCAGCGGACGGTCAAAATAAATAATGACGTTCCTGCACAAAATAAGTTGAAATTCATTGAAGGAATTTTCGGAAACCAGGTTGTGAGTTGAAAAAATAATTTTAGCCTTCAAATCGTCATTCAGTTTTGCCAGCGTATAATTTGCAGAATAATAATCAGAAAAATTTCCACTGCCGCCGGAAGCAATATAATTTTCAGAATATTGTTTCATGTTGTTCAGCGGGATCATGGCCCTTGCAGCTTTTTCTACGACGGCACCGTTAATATCGGTCGCATAGATCAACGATTTTTTGAGAATGTTTAATTCTTTTAAAATTATAGAAATTGAATAGGCCTCTTCGCCTGTACTGCAGCCGGCAACCCAGATGCGGATGAAGGGATAAGTTCCCAGCTTTGGCAAAACTTCCTTTCGTAAAGTTTTATAAAATTCGGGATCCCGAAACATTTCAGTTACATTGATCGTGATCTGCTCAAGGAAACGCTTGAAATAGCCAGGTTCGGTACGAATCTTATACCTGAATTCAGCGAAGCTTACGAACTGATCCAAAACATAAAGCCGCATGATCCTTCTCTTCAAAGAAGCACGGGAATATCCGGTAAAATCGTATCCGTATATTTCCAATGCATCGGAAAGAAGTATCTCAATCTGCTCATCGCTTTTTTCTGCTGGATCCAACGTCATGAAATTATTTTGTTTAACAACCTCAGCAATTCATCGACATTTACCGGCTTTGAAATATACCCGTCTGCCCCGGCTTTAAGACATTTTTCCCGGTCTCCGACCATTGCCTGGGCGGTAACTGCTATCACCGGAATTTCTTTTAATTTTTCATCATTTTTCATTCTATTGATCGCCTCATAGCCATCCATGTCCGGCATCATCATATCCATCAAAACCACGCCAATATTTTTATCTGCTGATAAAATTTTCAATCCCTGGTATGCATTGGCAGCGGAAATGCAGCTGTAATTTTTTGATTTTAAAACTGCGGACAACGCAAAAATATTTTTACTGTCGTCATCGATAATTAGAATTTCGTTCCTTTTTTCCATTAGATAATCGAATTAGATTTTGTCGTACAGCCACACCCTTAATAAAGAAATTAATTGATCTATATCCACCGGTTTTGAAATATAATCTGATGCCCCAACCGCAATACATTTCTCACGGTCACCCATCA
>JAICYZ010000233.1 GCA_025933935.1 Chitinophagaceae bacterium | reverse complement strand
ATTTCGGCTTATCTGTACGGAGGAATGGGTTTTAAAATTAAAAAAATAGATACCCGTATTGGGATGAATCCGCAATTCAATTACAGCAAATATGTGGGCATGATCAACAATGAGAAAACCGTTTCTAAAACCGTGTCGCCCAGCCTAAGTATCTATGCCTCTAAGGAAAAACAAAAAAAATATGAACTTTCTATTAGCAATAATTTTGCATACAATAGCAGCGTTACCTCGCAAAACAATACCAAAATTCAATATTATACCAATGATCTGAGTTTTAACGGAACCATTTACCTGAAAAAAGTTTGGTCGCTTTCTACTGATTATGACTATTATTTCAGACAAAAAACCTTTCAGACAAACAGCAACCTGGTAACGCATATCTGGAACGCGCGCTTTCAACGTACATTCAGGAACGATGAGTTTACCACTTACATTTCTGTAAATGACATTCTGAATCAAAACATCGGCATCGACAGAACCTTTTATGGGACTACCTATACTGAAACCAGGAACGACCGGTTACAGAGGTATTTTTTAATCGGCTTTACCTGGAATTTTAAAAATAAAAGCGCAAACTCAAATAAACAATAATGAAAACGAAAATATTCTTTTTATTGATCAGCTTCTTTTTGTTTTTTAAAAGCGAAGCACAGCATTTCATCAGCAAAGCAGTGATAGAATATGAGGTGAAAGCTAATGTAAAAAAGACGATGGGAAGCGACGCTTTTGCTGATATGATAAAAGATAAAATGCCGGAATTTAAAACCGCCTATTATACATTAACTTTTGCAAATGATAAAAGCATTTATAAGTTTGATCACTGGAATGACAAAATTCCTGAATTCCTGAAAAGCTGGTATCAGAGTGAAGAAAGTAATATCTGGTACTATAATTATAATACTGACAAATGTAATGTTCAGAAAAATATTGATGGAAACAATTTATTGATTGCCGATTCCATTCCTAAATTAAACTGGAAGCTGTCCAACGAAAACAGGATTATTGCGGGATTTAATTGCCGGAAAGCGCAGGCAATTCTTTTCGATAGCGTATATGTTTTTGCCTTTTATACAGAAGAGATTACACTTCCGGGTGGCCCGGCTTCATTTCATGGATTGCCCGGCACCATTCTCGGCATAACTGTTCCACGGCTTTATACTTCGTGGATCGCTACGAAAGTAAGTGTTACCAGTGTAAATGAAGATGCGGTAAAACCATTGAATCAAAAGAAAAGCATGGACTATAAACAATTAGAGGCGTTGATGCATGACCGCACAAAAGACTGGTACAGCAGTGATGACGCAGATGAAAACAAAGAAATTCAACAGCAAAAAGCCCGGTTTATCTGGGGAAGTTTGTTGTAGGGGCAACGTTTACCTACAGCAAAAAGCCCGGTTTATCTGGGGAAGTTTGTTGTGGGGGCAACGTTTACCTACAGCAAAAAGCCCGGTTTATCTGGGGAAGTTGGTTGTAGGGGCAACGTTTACCGTTGCCCAACCCTTGCGACAACGTCACGGCTTTTGCCGTTGCCCGGTAAAATTCGAGGGCGGAAGTAAACCCCGCCCCTACGGGAACAATTTCAACTGAATATCTTTTTTTATTTTCTCTGGCGGTTTTGCATTCCCAAAAACTGTCCTGCCACCATATTTCCACGAATCATCACGCTCCTTTTGAATGAGCGCATCAAAATTGTCATTGGGAACAAAATCTTTTTCAGAACGAACAGCAATTTCATGCAGTTTTTTTAATGCTTCAGTTTTATCCGTATTTCCCAATTTCGATTTCTCAACAGCAGTTCTCAACACGCCAATTGTTTCATCATATACTTTTAAAGGCACAGGAAAAGGATGGCCATCTTTGCCTCCATGAGCAAAAGAAAAACGTGCAGGATCCTTGAATCGAACCGGGCTTCCGTGAATCACTTCGCTTACCAACGCGAGCGATTGTAAGGTTCGTGGGCCGACGCCTTGCAATAAAAGTAATTCTTCAAAATCTTTTGGCTGTTGTTCGCGGGTAAGCCACAAAGTCGTTCCTAATCTTTTGAGATTGACGTCTTCTGCCCTTACTTCATGATGATCCGGCAAGTTTAAATGTCGGAAAACTGATAGGATCTCATCAGGGTTTTGCGTACTGATATTTAAAATTCCGGTTCTTGAAGCGCTCGCTTCAACAGCGGTTAGGTTCAAAATATCGCCCATATTTATTCCGCAAATCGCGGTATGTGGCTCCTCTACAAATGATTTTATATTTGCAGAATGCCAGTGATAACGCCTGGCGGTTCTACTATCCGGCCTCATACCCTGCTGAATTACAGTCCATTCTCCTGAACTACTTACAATAAAATTATGGGTGTATAACTGAAAGCCATCCTGTACAGCTGTATTGTCCACTTTAGCAGTGAGTTTACTGCTTCTTACCAATTCATTGCCGTTCAACCCGGTACTTCCCGCAATTTGCAGCAATTCTGCAGGCGTCTGTTTCGAATATTTCCCTTTACCACCACAGATATAAATACCCAGTTCCTTTGAATGCGGATTAATCGCTTTTTTTAAAGCGCCCATTACCGAGGTAGTAATGCCGGATGAATGCCAATCCATTCCCATGACCGCTCCCAGGCTTTGAAACCAAAACGGATCAGAAAGCCGCCGGAGCACTTCTTCTTTTCCATATTCGGTAATGATCGATTCTGTAATGAGAAACCCAAGTTTAGCCATTCTTTCTGCCAGCCATTTGGGCACATAGCCATAATGTAAAGGCAGATCAGCGGAGCCGGATCGTTTCATCTGGTAAATTTAAGATGAAACAATGGGGATTTTTAGTTAAAATCATCTGACATAAAAACATAACTTACCATGCTTTTTTGAAGACCTTTTATCCGGCAAAACAACAAAAACATGAAAATCTTCTTTTTATTTTCTTGAAAATAAAAAGAAGATTTTCCGCTGTAATTTGATATTTGTATCTCTTTAATAAACCACTTTTATTGTTTGAATGCTACCGTCAGGTTTTGCTATCTCTAATTGATAAATGCCTTTTGCACACGCACTATTCCATTTAATTGTTTCCATGCTGCTTCCATTCTCATGAATGATTTTTTGTGAAACAATTACCTGTCCAAGCGGATTAAATAAACGGGCATAATAAACACCGGCAGCTACGCCATTTAACTCGACAGTGACTTTTGCATCTGTCGCCGGATTCGGATATACTTTTATTTGTGCAGCTATTTTTTCGACCTGTACTTTTACAATGGAAGTGTATTCGGTTTTTCCATTCACATCCACGCTGCGGACGCGGTAATAATTATATCCTTCAACCGGGGTTGCATCGATCCAGTTATAAACTGAAGCATTGTTATTATTAGCTGCGATAGTGGCAACTTTGGTAAACTGGCTTCCATCAACAGATTTTTCCACTTCATATTGTTGCATCTTGCTTTGATTTTCCACTTTCCAGTCTACAGAAACGGTAGCATTCTTTTGCGTTGCTTTTAAAGAAGTGAATGTAACAGGCATTACCGTCATTTCTCTAAATACAATACGAAAGCGGTTAGCAGCTTTTGAAGCAGCGATGGCATTTACTGTAAAGTCAACTTCAGTATTTCCATCCATGTTTAATGGAGTCCTTGTTTTCGTGTAATTGTCTTCTACAAAACCCTCAACACCGGCATTTTGCAAACCGGAAGCGTTGAAAATAAAGCGATAATTTTGGCTTACCACACCAGTCAGATTATAAGAAATGGTATCTGCTTGTGTTGGTAAATTCCTTCTTTCTATCACGAGCGATTTTCCTTCAGAAATGATTGAAAGATTTTCTGACGAATTAGCAATTTTCCTGGTGTCATTTGCATCAATATCGTTGCTAAAGTCACTACTGAATTGTTGAACGGCACCATCAGTAATAAAAGCAGAACCATCAGCAGTTACTCCATACAAGCTTGCCTGTAAAGTCGGTGTATTATCGGAAGTTGTTTCCGTTTTCATCGCAATTCCTTTTCCTGCCTGGGAAGTTTTTGCATCTTCAGTGAAGTACACCTGGCCATCTGTCCCATCCGTTTGGTTCGACTGTACGAAAAATGCCAGCCCGCTTTTGATATTATTGTTTACAGTGCCGGCAGCCCCATATGCAGCAGAGGTAAAAAGGTTTACATAGTTTGCTCCTGATTTATAAAGTGTTTGATAAGCACCTAAGCCAAATTGACTACCAATGGTTAAAGTTGGATCCCAAATGATGATATCTGTAACGATCCCGCTGCTATGGATTTTCCTGATGTCCACTTCTGCAGCATAAGGATTTCCAACTGATTGAAATTTGCCGGCTTTTACTTTAACCGGTGTGGTGGTTCCCGATAATAAAGACCCTTTGGTACGAAGAGTGGTATTATTAAAATTCGGAAAAGTAACACTTCTGTCTCCGCGAACAAAAAGCATATAACCAACAGCATTATAAACCGGCAGGCTTGTATTAGTAATACCCACCCAGCTGTTAGATGCATCATCATAATATTTAAGAGAGGGAGCGGCAGAATAACTATCAAAGCCGGTTCCATTTCCGGTGATCTGTGTACCATATCCTGTAGCAGTTTTATCACCGTTTTCCATCCAGGTTTCTTTGATACTTTTTCCTTGTGTCGGTGTAGACACCATGACCCATGTTTTGTTGTGCTGTCCTGACAAAGAACCGATATTGATAAAACGTTCAACGATCACGTTACCGTTTATTGAATTTCCTTTTAGGGTTCCGTTGTTTGTCAAATCTGCAATTGCTGCAGTTCCCGATGCTGTGGATTTTAAAGTGAGGTTGTCGTTGGTATTGAAAGCCGCATTGCTCACCTTAAAAGATAAAAGTCCGGTAAGATTTAAAGTATCATTGGACGTTGTAGAAAGATTTAATCCTTTTGAATTACTGATTGTCAGATTATTGATTGTTTTATTAAAAAACAGACTACCCGAAACGGTTTGAGTAGTAGCACCATTAAATTCAATTGTTCCATAGGTTGCATCCAAAGTACCACTATTACTAATAGTTCCGGCAACTTGTAAAGTACCTTTTACTGTTACAGAGGCATTTTTATCAATACTGATATTATTTACAGTAGCAACTCCTGATATAATTTGTGGATAATTTCCGGAATATGGAATGACCACATTTGTATTCGATGTCGGAATTTGGCTGCAACTCCAGTTACTTGCATCATTCCAGTTGCTGTTTTTGCCCAGCCATTTTCCTGGATTGCTCACCGTGATCTGCATAGTTTGCGTAGTTGAAAAGGAATTAGCAGAGGCCACACAAGTAATTGTATAATCGCCCGGAGCAGGTGAAATACTTACAGATGTTTTAGTTGAGTTATAAGAAAATGAACCTGAAGCAGGCGAAATCGACCATTGATACGAATAACTTACGCCGGATACACTGGTAGCTGGTGCAACAGTCATAGCAATAGAAGTTCCGTTACATACCGGCGAATTGGAAGACAGCGTGTATTGCGGTAATCCTCCAAAGCTATTGAACTGTTCAAAAGAAAACAACGCTTTATTTGAATTATCACTTGATACGGCTATAACAGTTCCACCGATGTTTAATGTTTGCGAGCCGTTTCCATTTCCTGAAGTAGGCTGAAGACCAGGGGCAGAACTATCAATACTAATTGTTGTTCCTTCAGCAAATGTGAGGTTACAAGGATTTTTAGTCCAATAAATTTGACCATTTCCTTTTATAATTACCGTTGTAAATCCGGATAAAGTTACATTTTGAGTCAAATTTAAAGTACCATAAATAGTCAACACGCCGGATTGACCGGTGATCGTTTTCGCATCCACGGTCGTATTAGCCGGAACAGTATAATCTGCAAGCACACTTATAGCGGCAAATAGGTTAAGAACGCAAAGCAGTAGCAGTTTTTTCATAATTCCCTTTGGTAAAAAAAAGGTATTAATTGGACAGCTTTTCAATTGAGTGTTCAAGATTGAAACCGGTACCCATTTAAAATTAAAAGATTTATAAACAGTTAAGATAACGCTCCTCATACAGAATTATTTTTCTTTATTTAAAAAAAAGTTTAATGAGGTAATTACAGAGGATGGAAAGGAATTAAAAAAGATTTAATTCAGAGAAACCGGAATTACTATTTTT
>JAICYZ010000123.1 GCA_025933935.1 Chitinophagaceae bacterium | reverse complement strand
AGGCGAATGGTAGGTATTGTAAAATCCCGTTGTAATTCTTTAAATACCTCCACTACATCATCCAACGCCAGATTATAGATGTTAATGCTGTCCGAACTGGGTTTATCAGTTATTAAACGAAGGCCGCCTGCATTTTTTAACTGGGTTATGGTTCTGGTGGTATAGTTCATTTGCCATATAATGTCTGCGTATCTTTCTTTCAGGTAATATATTAACCGTAAACTACTGTCTGTATATGGTGTATCAAGCAAACAATTCAATAAAGAATCTACACCTTTCAAATTACTTTTTGCAAGGGGAATTACCTGGTTGAAATTTGCAGTGTCTTGTTTTAAATCTTGTACAAATGAGATGATGTACTCCCGTTCAATGCGTTTGTCCGACAGGTGTTCACGAATATTCTCTGCAATAAAACCAAGTGTTACGGCAAGAAATATCATTACAAATTCCAAAAAGTATTCTTTGAAACCTTTCTTTTCTACATGCGGATGATGATGTACTTCCATTGTTTTTTGTGAGTTGATGATATTATTTTCTTCCTTGACGTTTAAAATAACAGACTTCCCTGCTTTACCTTTCCATTAATCGTCATTTGTTTCAACAGGCAAGTCATACTCTTCTTTAATGAGGCCAATAAGTTTGTCAGCGAGTTGCAACTGTTCCTCCAGGTAAGACATATATTGATTTTTGCCGGTATTATACAGGTCAGAGACAATGTTTACAAATTCGCTAAGATTGCCTGCATTGACAATAGCTTTGGGCCGGGAATGCAACACTGCGTTGCTGCTCCCTCCGGCGTTTATATAATATTCCCGGTACCAGTTAAAAGTTTTATAAGCTAGCTGGTGATGTTGCAAACGCTGATTCTCAAACCGGTCGTGTATCTGGTTTATGCGGATCTGATTATTCCAGTACTGAAGAATATTTGCGACAACATCCTTATGCCTTATCAGTCTCATCGCATCTGAGTTCTTTAGTTGAGTGGCCGCCCGGTCGTTGAAGGCAATATCTACACTGAGCCCCGACGTAATGAAGAGCAAACTGAGGGTACTGTCATCTCTTTCGCCCAATCTATTTTCAGCAAACAACGATATGATACTGTCTTCACTGCTGAAATCTGTATTCAACCTTCGAATGCTGTAGTGCAGGGCTGCTGTATCTTTTTTTAGATCCTGCTCCAGTAACACCATATACTGTTTTTCTTTCTTCGTGTCGGTGATGCGCTCTCTGATATTTTCCGCAAAAAATCCCATTGTTACCGCCAGGAATATCATTAAGAATTCCAGGAAATATTCCTTGAATCCTTTCTTTTCTACGTGCGGGTGATGATGAACTTCCATTGTTTCAGTATGTATTTTTTAGTTTTTACTTTTTCATTCACCTTTCACGTTTCACGTTTCACTTTTTGCATTTGCATTATTGTCAATATGCATTTCTTTCGTTGCCTCCTGACTATCGTCAATTTGCTTTTTATTGGCTTTTCAAATCATAATCTTTTTTGATCAACGCAATTAATCGTTCTGCAAGTTTCTTTTGGTGTTCGGCAGCAATGCAATCAAATTTTTCTGCAGCTCCCAGGTAATAATAATTTAGAGCAACCCGGTTTATCATTTTAGCATCTGAAGAAAGCAATGCGGCATGTCCTAATGGCGCCTGGACAATTGTATGTGAGTTGTTATACCTGTCATAGCCAACTTTCATTTGTGAGAAAACATACGTGTCAAACAGCAGGTAATTGTCTTTACATACTATATCATTTTTTAACCTTACATAATCATCCTGGCTGGAAAGCAATTGAAAAGTTACATAATACAGACCGAGGCTATCGAGAAGATCTCTTGGGCGAATTAATTTCAGCATGCCCGCAGCTTTCATTTGATCGAACGTTTTTGAATTGGTATAGAAATAGTTGATATTCCCGGTTACCGCTCTTGCATATTTATAGATCTGTGAAGTATTTGAAATGTCTGTATGCAGCAAATTCAGCAGTGAATCTGATGAAGAATAACTGTAGGTATTGCCATCAAGCGCAATATTAAAATGCAATACATCACTTTCCAGGTCTGACAAAACCGATTTAATGTCCTGAGTAATTTCGTGATTGTCTTTAATATGCTCTCTTAAATTATCTGCAAAAAAGCCAAGTGTTACTGCCAGGAAAATCATTAAGAACTCCAGGAAATATTCTTTGAATCCTTTCTTTTCTACATTTGGGTGATGATGTACTTCCATATTTGTAACGCATTAAATTAAATTATTCATTTTCAATGTGGTAATTCTTTTTGATTAAAGCCATCAGATTGGTTGCTTCAAGCTTGTATCTCATTTCGTCGTATAAGTTTATTTCTATATCACTTTGCTGAAACCTGGCGAAAGAGTATAGTTGCTGAAGAAGCCGGGTATCATAACCGGTGAAGACCTCTATATGATCCGGGTATGCTTCATAGATTGGATCATGTATATCAGCCGGCGGTTTGGGAAGAATCATGAGTTGCATTGCAAATTCATCAAATCTCTGCCATCGCGAAGTGTAAATGCTTTTATTACCTTGCATCTCACCTTCATAAAATGAATTAAGTTCGGTAATAGAATCTTTCACCGGTTTATTATGAATCAGGCTAAATCCCCCTGCATTTTCCAATTGTGCAATCGTGTTATCAATGCGATTAAACGTAGCAATCCATGAGTAGAAGTAAACAAAAAAATGGTAGAAGCTATCTTGTACTTCTATATCCTTTAATTTTTCAACAGGAATTTTTAAAGCACTGTCAATCTTCGTATAGATATATTTTTGTTCGGATATGACGTTGTTTGCTGTAGTTGTGTCTGTTTTCAGGTCCTGTATCATGCTCTCCATATAGGCTTTCTCTTTTTCATTGTTCACGAGACGCTCCCGGATGTTCTCAGCAAAAAATCCCAGTGTTACTGCGAGGAATATCATCAGGAATTCTAAAAAATATTCTCTGAAATTTTTCTTTTCTACTTTAGGATGGTGATGTACTTCCATTTTATGTCGTTAAAGTTTGTACGCTTTTTGTATAATTTTTATAGTTTCTGTAATTTCCTTATCAAAAATCTCATAATCATCTCTCACGCCTGTTCGTAAATAAAAACTATATCTATTAAGTTTATCTGCGTATAATCTGATAGCATTTGTATTTTGCCAGTTTACTATTGCTGTTGCAGGAACATCTGATAATTTAAGCCTGATGAAGGAAGGGTCTTCAAATGCAATTTTACCTGCATTATAATCTTCCGTTCCATTAAGAAACCCATAAGAAGAGATATCGATATCGTTTTGCATCTTCTGCATCACTTCAATAACGGGAGAAAAAAGTTCAAAATTGCTTTCCAGTTTGGTTATTGCATTTACCGCTTCTTTTTTCCTGATTAAAGAAAAACCTTCAGCGTGCAACTGAGATAAAGTCCGTTGTGTAAAATGGAAATCATATGTCCAGGCGGTACCTATTATCAGTGCCTGATAAACCATTCTGTCTTTTCCATTGTGTTCGCGCATTTGCAATAAATACGCTGTTGAATCCATCCATTTTAAATGATAAGGGATTAATGTATGGATACTCAAATCTAAAAATGCAGTATCGCTTTTTAGATCTTCAACCAGTGAAGCCATATATTCGTTTTCTTTTGAACGATTGTTCAAATATTCCCGGTAGCTTTCTGCGAAAAAACCGAGTGTTACGGCAAGAAATATCATTAAGAATTCCAAAAAATATTCTTTAAATCCTTTCTTTTCTATGTTTGGGTGATGATGTACTTCCATTATATAGTTTGTAGTTTTAGTTCTCAGTTAGATGAGAAGATGTTGAATACGCTTATTCATCCTTTAAATGATAATGTTTTTGAATTTGCTCTAACAGCAGTGTTGCCTTTTTTTTATCTTCTTTGAAAAGATAGGTATGATACCGTGATATAAGTTGGAACGTGTATAATTTATTGTAATATTCAGCGATCGTTCGTTTATCTGTCGTCAACAATGTTGCATCATTTATTTCTTTTCTCGCATTTAACAGCAGTAATAATGATGTGTTTCCATTTAATTGAGCGTAATCAGACTGGTTCCCATTAAACTGAGAGAAATCAAATATTCTGGATTCAATATCTTTTGAATTCATCATAAACTCTTTTATATCCTGCTCCTGCTTTAAAATATATTTCATGTCCTCATCAAAAGCCATAATTGAACTTTTAATGTCTTTATCCCTGATAAGGCGAAAATCTCCTGAACTTTTTAATTCTTGTATTGTGTTATCGTTATACTTGAATAAATTAAAATGAAAGAAGTTACGGTTAAGAAGATTATAAAGAACGTTTACATTCACAGGAGAAAAATCTTTTTTCAGATAAAATAAAATACTGTCACCATTCGAATTTGATTTATTCCAACCTGTAATTGCATTTGCCAATTCGGTAGTATCTGATTTTAAATCCTGCACTATACTTTTCATGTACTCTCTTTCTTTGTTGTGATCAGAGATTCTTTCCCGGATATTCTCTGCAAAAAAGCCAAGTGTTACAGCAAGAAATATCATGATGAACTCCAAAAAATATTCTTTGAAATTTTTCTTTTCTACGTGTGGATGGTGATGTACTTCCATTGTTTTTTAATTGAGATGATGTTTTGTTTTGTAGAAGGTTATAAGATTAGTTGCTTTTACTTGTAAACTGTTTAATAACGAAGCTTGTGCTTTTGTTACCCTTACATACAATTGTAATTGGTTAAACCACTTGTTTAATAAGTTTCTGTCAGCTGAAAACAATAGAGGTCCATTCAAAGAGCTACTCCCTGAATCAGCACCATTAAGTGAAGAAACGTTCTCAAGAGGTGAGACTACTTTAAAGTTGGCGAGTTCATTCAATGTATTACGAACATTATTCTGCGCTTCCTGGTAAATAGTTGTTTCAAAATCGTAATCATCCTTATACATTCGTTCATAAGCAAGAATACTGTCGGCATCTTCCTTCTTCAATACCCTGAAACCGCCCGCATCAAGCTGTCTTATGGTACGGTCATTTATCAAAAAAGGCCTGTTCACTTTTGAAAATTTAATCAATACACCCATACACGAAGTTGCTTTAAGATCATTTGTAACGGTATCATAGCAGTCATACATGCTGTTCAAGGCAGTTATTTTAGCTTCGTCAAATTGAATGATGTCATTGATTCTTGCCGTATCGGACCCCAGGTCCTCAACGAGTGATTGAATATATTGCTCTTCCTGTCCATGATCGTTAAAATGTTCTCTTATGTTTTCTGCAATAAAACCCATGGTTACTGCAAGAAATATCATTAGGAACTCCAAAAAATATTCTTTGAAATTTTTCTTTTCTACTTTAGGATGATGATGTACTTCCATAAAATTTTTATTTCAGTTGATATTCTTTTTTCAATAAGGCTAATAGATTTCCGGCTCTTTTATCAACCGTCTGCATTCTTTTCAGTTCCATTTTTAGATTGAAAGATTCCAACTGGCAGAGATTTGCATATTGTATAAAATCTTCTTTCTTGTTTGAAAGTAACGGAAATGATTTCTTTTTAAATGAATCAATTTTTTCAGCGCTGACATTGAGGTTCATGATTTCGTCAAGATACCACGTGTCGAATATTTTATCCCGTGCCTTAATCAGATCGCTGTATAATAAGTTCAGGAAAGTATATGCATCCCGCATATCTTGTACCGCCAGGTCATATTGTGCAATGGCATAAGCAACATTGTGTTTTTGAAATAACCGAAGAGCGCCGGAACTTAACAATTCTTGTAAAGTAGCATCCTGAAGTGATATATCTACTTTCCTTGTCCCAAACCTGCCAAAATATGTCCAGGTCCCTGCCGGAAGCTCATCAATAGCATTTGTATGCACCAGCATCCGGAAAGTATCTATTTTGGAGATCACAAATTCTTTTTCCCTGATAATTGGGTCTAATAAAGTGGTATCCTCCTTTAGATCCTCGTACAATGTTTGGGCATATCTTTCTTTGAGTTCACCATCTGTGAAGTGCTCTCTCAAATTTTCTGCAATAAAACCCATCGTTACCGCGAGAAATATCATTAAGAATTCCAAAAAATATTCTTTTAAATTTTTTTTTTCTACTTTAGGATGATGATGTACTTCCATTAATTTCTAATTTTCAACTTTATAGTTTGCCCGGATCAGTTTTTCGATTTCATTATTTTCTCTCAACAAGAATTGTACTTCCCTTTTAATAGTATTACTTAACGCTCTGATATCGTCAACTTCTATAAGAACCCGGTTCACAACAAGGGGATCATTGCTTAAAAGGTATACATGATGTGCCGGCATTATTACGTCGTCATTATTATTTATAACAGCCCTGTAATCCGCACTTTTAAGAATAAGAGGAAGATTTGCTAGTAATTTCGACTTAAATCCAAGCAGGGTTTGTTGCAAATAATCGATCATCACAATTTCTTTATAATAGTTAACCAGGCTGTCAGCGATTTGTTTATGGCTTATCAGCCTCATTTCGCCGGCATTTTTCATCTGTTCAATAGTCTTGTCTGTGATAAACGCTTTGATACCTTGCTGTCTTATGAACCTTCTAAAAAAATAATAAATTGAATCTGCTTCAGTAGTCAGGGTTGCTCTGCTCAATAAAACCGGTAAAGATTCGCCTGACTGCACCTGTTGTTCATTAATGGCATTTATTAATTCCGGAAGATCTCTTTGATCGCTTTGCAGATCTGTATAAAATGACCTGATATAGTCCTTTTCCAGTCCCTTGTTAACGATATGTTCCCTAAGACTTTCTGCAAAAAATCCCATCGTTACTGCCAGAAAGATCATTAAGAACTCCAAAAAATATTCTTTGAAATTTTTCTTTTCAACTTTAGGATGATGATGTACTTCCATTTGTTTTATTTAAAACCGACAGGCAGGTAAATAAATCCTGTTCTATAATTCAGTGTATCGATATTTTTTTTCAAATCGAAAGATGTCAAGCCAATAAGGACTTGTTCGCCCGGGTGCGTGACATAACGGTTATGGGTGTTCGCAGTTTTAGCAACGATTCAGTTAAGAATAAAACAATACAGGTCAATCAGCGATACTCTTTTGCTGATTCAAAAAAGTATCCGGATCATCAGGGTATGAAAAATGATTTGAGGGCGAAAGCTAAGTAAAATTTTTGTTCTATACCAATTGAAAATATTCAGAGGACAAAGGAACGGCTTCATTGACAGCAGGTAACCCCGAGTTGTCGTCTTCACGAAACGGAATTATGGAGCTTTGTTTTCTTTTCATACCCGATCTTCATACGTTCGGAAACCTGTTTATGCAGAAAACGAGGAACATAAAAACTTTTCTCAACACAAAATCGCTGCCCATACAAAATGAAAGAAATTTTGAATTGCTGGTATCCAATTGTTAACCGGGAAGGTCAACGTAAAGAAGACACAAACCGAAAAAGAAAACAGATAAAAGGGAAGAAAAAAATACAGCTTGAAAATCGCAGGCTTTTAATTTAACTACCAGGAGCTCGAATTTAATTGGAAATTAGAAGGAATCTCTGCAACTTTATTTTGGACACGAACGGAATACTCTATTATTACCAATTACCATTCGGTAAACCAAAATGTGCATTCGTTAATGACGATGATCTAACACCTTCATTTATCGGTTTAAAACCTGAAAATTGTCAAGGTCTCTCAATCAAATCTAGGAGAGTTTGTAACCAATAATATTTTATTTCCAAACAGAGATTATAAATATGTATCAATTGCATGTGTGGTTGACACAGTAAAATCAAATTCCTTAAAAAAAATTTAGCGACATTTTTAAAGACGGGAAACCGAAGACATATTACTCAGTTAGAAGAATCACGCAGGAAGAGCAGATTGTTTTAGATTTCAAGAAGAGACGAATATATTATAATTCGGATTCTATAGCATGGGACAGTTCCAGAGTAAGATTTGCACCAAGGTTGATTGGTTCAAAAATATGTCGATGAAGAGCCTACTTATGTTATTACCTATTTTCTCACTTTGGTGCTCAAATGCATTATTTGATAAAACTTTATTAGCAGAATCGCCGGTGCAACACTAGACGGCTATCTCCGTATGTTTTGATAGGGGTTTCCTTGTATAGAATACCGGGTTAAGTCCGGGATATGCCGGACTTATGCCGGACTTAAGTGGGCGATGTTACGGCTATGGTATGAAGATGCCATAGGTAAGATACGGTGTATATGTTCATTAACCAGCAGGAGAAGATGTCCCTTCCCTGGCGGGTGTCCTCACCGGACATTCCGGAATCATCACTCGTCCTAAAATAGGTTCACGCTTCCCTGGAGTGTACTCAGGCGAGTTTCCTTGTATACAATACCGGATCAACTCCGTCAAATGACGGACTTGACCCAGTATTGAGTGGACGGTGGTACGGCGATGCGATTGCCCTTACAACAGCCAGTTTTCAAACGATAAAGTTGGCAACAGCAAATCCGATGGATAATTTGAGAAGCCAGTGAATGGTTTTTTCCTTCAGATTGCTCATCCCTGAGCTGGCTGGAAAAAATATGATAGCTGAAAACATATCTACAGGAGATATTTTGGAAAAAACTTAAAGTCCGTTATGGATTATCATCGATCGAAGTAAACAGTAAAGGAAGAAATAGTGTCATTTTGTAATTTTTCTCATACAGGTTTTGGGAGATAACTGTATATTTGAAAAACCATATCTTTTTCAGAAGCAAACTGTATTGGAACATTGTATTGTTTGAACTGCTTTTTCTATTGACCTACAAAACTTTTAAAGAAATTTGAATCAAAACCCTGAACAGCTTGCAAGAGATGAAATAGACCGGCAATTGATCAAACAAAATGTTCTCCAAAAAATGAATTGAATGCTTTGGTAAAGAATTTCGGGCCAACCAGTTTTCACGGAAATATTTCCTTTTTTGTTTTGGAATCTATTTTCTCATTGATAGATAAAGGTATGTAAAAAACAAAGTAAAACATGTAAAACACCAACTAAATATGTAGGATACAGGATGGGGCCGGAGGTACTTTGGGGCTGATGCGATTGCAAAAAATCATTTGTTCACGTGAATCACCTTTATGAAAAAAGAATCAACGCAAGAGGTATTTGAAACCCGGTGCTGGCTTCGGGCGAAGACCCCGGTAATGGGATATAACATTCTTTCACAAGCGATACGAAAAATACAAATTCTCTTTATTTCTTCCTTTGCTTATGGAGTGCCGGGCGAAGACGCCTGCCAGGGAAGTAATTTAATCTTCCTACATTTATGAATAGATTCTATTTACCGGATCAAAAATTCAACATGAAATACCTGTACTTTCTTTTGCTTATCCTTATTTGTGCCTGCAACCAGCAACCAAAATATGATACGATTATCCGGAACGGGTTGATCTATGATGGCAAAGGCGCCGCGCCCTTTAAAGGAGATATTGCTATCAATGCTGATACCATTGCTTTTATTGGTGATTTGAAAAATGCCGCTGCAAAAAATGAAATAGATGCAGGAGGAAAAGCAGTAGCACCGGGCTTTATTAACATGATGGGACATTCTGAAGAATCATTGTTCCAGGATGGAAGAGCACAGAGCGATATCAGGCAGGGAGTAACTACTGAGATATTTACTGAATTCAGTATGGGTCCTTTGAATGCCAATATGAAAGATCAAATGCAAAAGAACGAAGGCGATATAAAGTATCCTGTAACGTGGAATACCCTGGGAGAATACATGAATACGCTGGAGCATAAAGGTATTTCCTGCAACATCGCTTCCTTCGTTGGTACCGGCACGGTAAGACAATATGTAATTGGTGAAGATGATAAAGCGCCGACTTCCCAACAATTGGACAGTATGAAAATTTTAACAGACAGTGCGATGAAAGAAGGTGCTTTGGGTGTTACCTGTGCACTCCAATACCCGGTAGATGTTTTTGCAAAGACTGATGAGCTGGTGGCACTTGCAAAAGAAGCATCCAAATACGGCGGCACGTATATCAGCCATATCCGCAGCGAAGGCAATCAATTAATTCCTGCTATTAATGAGATCATCACCATTGCAAAAGAAGCCAATATCCCGGTTGAGATCTGCCATTTAAAAGCGTCTGGGAAAGACAATTGGGGTAAGATGGACAGCGTAATACAGATGGTAGAAACTGCACGCAAACAAGGGATTGACATCACGGCAGATATGTATTCTTATACGGCTGCAGCCACAGGCCTGACATCCTGCTTCCCGCCTACTCTGCAGGATGGAGGTTTTGGAAAACTCAGAGAGCGTTTACAGGACCCTGTTATAAGAAAACAAATGATAAAGGCCATGAATTCCTATGCGAACGATTGGGAAAATGAATATTATTCATCAGGCAGCCCGGATAATATTTTGCTCCTTTCTTTTAAACAGGATTCACTGAAAAAATTTACAGGCAAAACATTAGCAGAAGCGGCAAAAATACGTGGCACCTCTCCGGAAGAAACAGCGATGGACCTGATCATACAAGACAGCACAAGGGTAGGCGTTGCTTATTTTGTAATGGATGAAAATAATATTAAAAAAGAAATTGTATTGCCCTGGGTGAGTTTTGGAAGTGATGAAGCAGCTTATACAAACGAAGGCGTTTTCCTAAAATCAAATGCCCATCCCCGTGCCTATGGAAATTTTGCAAGAGTGATTGGCAAATATTCCCGCGATGAAAAATTAATGACTTTACAGCAGGCCATTTATAAATTAGCCAACTTACCTGCTACACACCTAAAGCTGGAAAAAAGAGGGGAACTTAAAGTGGGTAACTATGCCGACATCGTAATTTTTGACCCGTTGAAAATACAGGACCACGCTACTTATGATAAGCCGCATCAATATGCAACCGGCGTAAGTGATGTGTTTGTAAATGGTTTACAGGTATTAAAGAATGATCAACCTACAAGTGCGTCTCCGGGAAGATTTTTAAAAGGACCGGGCTATAAAAAAGGATGAACATAACATGT
>JAICYZ010000281.1 GCA_025933935.1 Chitinophagaceae bacterium | reverse complement strand
TTATCATTCTGAAACGAACGGCCGGCAACGGATCATTTTCCCGAATTCAGTAATAGAAACGTCTCCGGGCAAATTTATTCCTAATACTTCTGTGGCTACTTATGATGGGGGCGATGCCTTCTGGACTAATTATTATGGTACCGGCGTCGGTTCTCCTTACGTAACCAGTGCTGCCTTTTGGAAACTAAGAGAAGTTTCGCTGGTTTATCAACTTCCGGCAAAATGGGTTCAAAGTAGTCACTTTATAAAATCAGTGGTAATTAGCCTCGTCGGACACAACCTGGTTATGCTTCGGCCAAAAACAAATGACTGGACAGACCCGGAATTTTCAGAAACAAATGGCAACGCAGTGGGACGAACTTCTGTTGGCCAAACACCTCCTACCCGCGATTATGGGTTTAATGTAAACGTCACTTTCTAAAAATCTGAACAGAACATTTCATAAAAGGATTTAAAAAAGAAATAAAATACTTCAGACGATGAAAAAGCAATTTTCAATATTCATATTCATTCCGGCGATTTTTATTTTTTTTAGTTGTACTAAAAAATTCCTGGATGTAAATAATAACAATCCGAATGCTCCCACTTCTGTAAATTATGGCTTACTGATGTCCAATGATCTATATCAAATGGGAAATGCAAACAGCATCGGTTTATCACAATTTTTGAGTTTTTGGATGGGCTACGCGTCCAGGAGCGGAAATTATATTCCAGATAATGCTACTGAAACCTACCAGATATCTCCAAGTTATGCATTCAGCGAAAGTTTCTGGCAACAACTTTATCACATCAATCTTGATTTGAAACAAGTTGAAGAAAATGCAACAACAGCAAAAGATCCTTTTTTCTCTGGCGCAGCAAAAATTTTAATGTCTTATAATTACAGTGAATTGGTAGATGTTTATAACGACATCCCTTATTCGCAGGCTTTGGATATTAATAATTTAAAGCCGAAATACGATTCAGCAGCCACCGTTTATATGGATTTATTTAACCAGTTAGACAGCGGGATTGCTTTAATCAAAACTGCTGAAGGTTCAAATTACGCGGGAACAAACGCAGCCGATGAATCTTTCGATATCATGTTTTCGGGAAATCTTGTCTCATGGATTCAATTCGCAAATACGGTAAAATTAAAAATGCTCTTAAATCTTTCACAAAAGCCATCACAGCAATCAGTAGTCACTTCAGAGCTTTCAAAAATCACTTCAGAAGGAGATGGATTTTTAATGGCTGGAAACGGAGCAATGATTAATCCAGGCTATGTAAATTCTTTGGGGAAGCAAAGCCCTTTTTATGGATTCTATGGAGCCACTCCAACCGGCTCGCCCTCAGGCAGCAACGCGTATTATCGTGCAAATAAATATGCCACCAATTTTTACACCAACACGAATGATCCAAGATTAACGCGGTTTTATGCGCCAACGTCATCTGCTACTACAAATAACACTGATACAGTTAGCGGTAATTTTCAAGGAGATCCGGGAGCATTAAGCAATTCTAACACCTCTGGCTTCGGCCCGGGAATGTTAGGTACTGCCACTTCTTCTACACCGCTGTTGCCCGATTTTGAAAGTTTGTTCTTCCAGGCAGAGGCGGCTTACAGAGGTTGGATTCCTGGTAATGCAAAAGATTTTTATCAACAGGCAATTACCCAATCATTCATTTATGAAGGGGTACCAAATGCCGTTGCTGCTGCCCAAAGCTATTATTCACAACCGATAGTAAATGTAGGCTGGAGCGCATCATCCGCTAATCCACTGCAAGCGATAATCGTCCAGGAATGGGCGGCATTAAATGGCGTTGATGTGTTGGAAGCATGGGATAATTACAGAAGGCTTGGACTTCCGGCAGACCTTCCTCTTTCTCTAAATCCACATCTGACTACTAAAAAAATACCGGTTCGATTATTATATCCTCAAACAGAAATGGATAGAAATCCAACGAATGTACCAGCGACCGGAACAGCCAAAGATGCGCAATTCAATAGTAAAATTTTCTGGATGCCGTAAAATTAAAAACTGAAAAAAAAATATTATGAAACCGTTAATTGATTTTCAAAATAAATTTCAAAGGATTTTAGCTTCCATTATATTACTTAGTCTAATATCATTTTTATCTTCCTGCCTCAAAGATTCCCGTGAAGATCTGTCAAAAAGCCCGGCCCTGGTTGGATTTTTATTTCCTAATCCTGGTTTTTATCCGGCTCAGGGAGGATATCTGCAATCTGCACCATTGGGAATATCCAGTACTCCACAAACGCTGGTGTATGATAGTACCGAGGCATATCCCGCAGGTAACGATGCACCACTGGAAATAGAATTATCATATACGAGTTTTCCAGCGCCCTACAGTACTGCCGTAACGGTTACTGTAGGAGTGGACGATTCATTGGTCAGCGTTATAAACGATGTCGCAGGTACCGATTTTATTATGCTGCCAGCCGGCTCTTACACCCTTCCAGATAATGGTCAAGTAACGATACAGCCGGCAAAAGCCGGGCAGTATCCAATTGCTGTTGTCTCTCCGCAGGTAAATACTTCGATGCTCGATGCTTCGAAAAATTATATTTTGCCGCTAAAAATTACTTCGGCTCCTGCCGGAATAACAATAGCGACTAATTTAAACGAGGCTGCCATGCAGGTAATATTAAAATAACCGTGTTTTTGAAATTATGTAGTCATCCCTTATTAATGATAGTAATGCACAATCAGCAAGGATTTGGGGATAAAAAGAATAGATAAAATTTGCAGGAGAAATGAAATTTGTAATGAAAACCTTGCAAATTATTTTATGCTTTCAAAACCAAAATCTTCTTCACGACTGGGCTTTTACAGTACATTTGAAGAACAACTGAGTAGAAGCCATCCTCTTTATATTTTAGCCAACCAAATCAATTGGAATCTTTTTGAAGAGGCGTTTGCAAAACTTTATTCAGAAGAAGGGCGACCTGGAAAACCTATCCGGTTGATGGTATCATTAATCATGCTCAAGCACATTCGAAACATAAGTGATGAGAGTGTAGTAGAACAATGGGCTGAAAACGCTTATTACCAGTATTTCAGTGCGAGAAAATGTTTGCTGCTGCAGAGCCATGTGAGGCATCAGAGCTGGTTCATTTCAGGCATCGGATTGGAACTGACGGGATAGAATTAATTTTTAAAGAAAGTATCCGCATTAATGGAAAAGAAGGTCAGGAGCCGGAAGCAACAACCGACACAACGGTTCAGGAAAAAAATATCACCTATCCAACAGATAGTAAGCTGCACCGCAAAATCATCAAAAAATGTATAGCCATTGCAGACAAAGAAGGCATTGAACTTCGGCAAACTTAGAACTATTTATTACTTTATTAAAACAAAATATTTTCAACTCTTCGGTTCTTTAAATCCTAAATTGGTTTTTAAGGGTTGACTATGTAATAAAGATCAGTAAGCAAATGCTGATCTTTATTTTAAGATAAACACAAATCTTACTTATTTGTTGCTTTGCTTAAAAAATCGCTCTCAACGAAACTCTTCCGGTATGAATAACTGCGTTGCTTCCTGGTTTTCTGCCTTCATACTGCAGATTCAATTCGATATTTCCGGCGAGCCTTCTGGTAAGCTCGAGGTTCCATAAATAATTTTTTCCGGGCAGTAATCCATCGAGTAAAATATATCCAACGGTGCTGTTTGCGTCGCCGGTAAAACTGATATTATTAAATGAAAATCTTCCATTAATGGTGCCGTTGGAAAGTACATTGTATTTTACTTCGGCAGCAAGCTGATTATTAAATGCTTTTTCAAAATCGCCCGTTTTGTTTTTCTTGGTATCATACGTATAAATAAGACTTACACGAAAATCGCTTTTATAAATATAACTTACCGAGGGCTCTGCTGAAACCTCGTCTACCAAATAATTTCTGTTGGTAAATGAAGGCGTAATCAGTTGATTCCGCACATATTTATTGGTAAAATTTGTGGCGATAGAACGGTTCAGATTCCATCTTCCCTTCAGGGTTAAATCGCGCAAAGAATTGCTTTCAAATCCATAATTTAATAGTGATTTGCTATTGTTCATGCGGTGGGTAAGATCTATTCCCCAAACAGAATTTTTACGGTTAAAATAAATCGTATTACTTAAAAACGAAGAAAGGGTGATCAAGGAAGTATCTTCTAATTTTTTGCTAAAAGGATTGAATTCAAAACCACCGTTTGAAATATCTTTTTTATTGATTTGCAGGGAAGAAGTGGTACTGAATTTTTTCAAAAATTTTAAAAAATTCTTCGTCGTATTTCTTGAAATAATCAAATCAGGGTTGAGACTAAAATTATAATTGAACTGAATATAATTTGCTTTTACATATTCGTTTGTTGGCGTTAAAACACGAATCCATTTCTTCTGGTCGTCATAAATCGCAATTTCAAACTCATTCAGTTGAGGAATCCCGTCATGATTATAATCGTTCCAGGTGTAATAACCTTGTCCGGCAGGCACTTCAACATACGTGTATTCGCGTTTCTGCTCCTGCCCTGAGCCAAGTTCGTACAAAACGTTTCCCTGCAAAAAACCTTTCCATTCGTTTACCGCATATTCTGCGCGTCCCAAAAGGCTTTCATCGCTTTGCTCACTAGAATATCCTTTGTTGATTACATCCAATTTCCGGTAAGTAACATTCAATCTGAATTGCTGATGTTCGTTGTTCATCAATTCAGTCATCAAATTAATATTCCTGCTTTTATCCTGTGAAATCAAACCTTTTTGAAAAGGAATTTTATTTTCTCTTTCAGAATATGTTATTCCCCATTTATTCAATTTTCTTTCTGAAGATTTTATATAAACCTGCCAGGTATTAAAGGCAAAACTTATTGGCATTAAAGTGTCTGAGCTCTTATCCAATTGCTGATTGTTTTCAGCAGAATAACCTGCGCCAATTTTTGAAT
>JAICYZ010000197.1 GCA_025933935.1 Chitinophagaceae bacterium | reverse complement strand
GGCAAAGAATGAAATTCTCAGTGGAAATGTGCCACGTTTTCTAAGAAAAATGGTAAAAATAAAAACATCAATTACGATGGATGATGGTAAAAGAGTCAACGCTTATTATTTTGTAATTCCGGATTATTTGTCCATTGGATCTGATAAAGATTTTGCAAGAATACCGCTTACTCCTATGACCGCACAATCAATTGCAGACAGCCTGCATTGTTTTTTACCCACAAGTAAAATGGTAAACGATATTTACAAAGCAGCAAAAGTAAAATTGGAACCGGTTCCGATGTATGCCTTTCGGGACAGTGCTGTCACAATGTATCAGCACAATCTCATTATTGAAGGTCAAAGAAAATTGCGGAAAGGCTTGATTGCCGGAATAAAAAAAGATGTAGTAATTACAGAAAAACTTTCCAGGAGTTCTAAGCCAGACAGAGTTGCGATTTATGGTTGGCAAAAACCGGATGGGAAACCGATACAGCCTTTATATACGGGGCATGTGAATTGGTATGTAGATTATAGTCATGGAATACGGCTGGTTTACAGAACGATTTATGTAAATAAAAAGCCGGTGGATTATATAGAGGTTTTGAAAGACAAAAATTTAAGGAGATTGTTGTGTGATGAAGAATATTGCGACTGTTACCGCTATGACACGACAGACCCCGCAAATGTTTCGGAAAAATAAACAGAACAAGAATATCAATTTTAAAAACAGGAGTTCTTTTGAGAAAAAGAAAATTGAAAAACCACCTATTTGTTCTTTTACCAGAGAAAATTAAAACCTTTTCCTTTAGATTACACGCCATATTTCCTCTTTACTTCTCTGTCACTTTCACGCGCTTTAATGGTTTCTCTTTTATCGTAAATCTTTTTCCCCTTACCGAGCCCGATTTCAATTTTTGCAAAGCCGCTTACAGAAAAAAATATTTTTAGCGGAACAATAGTATAGCCTTTTTCTTTGATCTTGTTTTCCAGCTTGCGCAATTCCTTTTTTTGCAGCAATAATTTACGCTCTTGCATCGGCTCGTGATTGTAATGAGTGCCAAAATTATATTCAGAGATATGAAGGCTTTTTACAAATAATTCTCCTTTATTAAAAATACAATAACTGTCATTGAAACTTGCTTTGCCGGCACGAAGCGATTTTATTTCCGTGCCCGTCAATACGAGACCTGCAACATATTTTGTTTCAATGTAGTATTCGAAATATGCTTTTTTATTGCTGATATCCATAATAAAAAAAACAGCAGGAACTGATTTGATTCCTGCTGCAAAGTTTCATTTTTTAAAATTAATGATTGAACAAAATCAATAACTGTTTCAGTTTTTCTTTCAGATCTTTCCTTGAAACAATAAAATCAAGGAATCCATGTTCCAATAAAAATTCACTTCGCTGAAATCCCGGCGGCAGATCTTTTTTGATTGTTTCTTTGATAACACGTGGACCGGCAAAGCCAATCAGTGCGCCAGGTTCAGCCATGATCACATCGCCAAGCATTGCAAAAGAAGCGGTCGTTCCTCCAAAAGTAGGATCGGTGCAAAGAGAAAAATAAGGGATTTTAGCATCAGAAAGTAAAGACAATCTGCCGGAAGTTTTTGCGAGTTGCATTAATGAAAATGCGCTTTCCATCATTCTTGCTCCCCCACTTTTGTTGATGATCATAAATGGAATCTTATGCTCAATGCAATAATCACAGGCAAGTGAAATTTTTTCTCCCATCACGCTTCCCAAACTGCCACCAATAAATTCAAAATCCATGGCCGCAATCACAATATCCATATTATCCACTTTCCCATGCGCAACAGTGATCGAATCGTGAATCGTTGATTTGGAACGGGTTTCCTCTAACCTTTGTGAATACGGTTTCAGATCGACAAAACCGAGATAATCCTTGGATTTTATGTTTGCAAAAAGCTCTTCGTATTCTCCATTATCAAAAAGAATTTCAAAATATTCTGCGCTTCCGATGCGATGGTGATATTCACACCTTGGACAAACAAACAGATTTTCCCTCAGTTCAGTAACAGTGCAGGTATATCTGCATTGCGGGCATTTTGTCCACAATCCATCAGGAGCTTCTTTTTTATCTTTCGTAGAAGTGGTGATGCCTTTTTTTATTCTTCGAAACCATCTTCGTTTCGTTTCTTCCGTCTCACCTTCTTCTCCTGCCAGATTTGCATCAAAATCTTCGTCTTGTTTCATTGTTGTTTTTTAAGTATCAGGTATGCGATATCAGAAATCAGCATTAAAATGTGAATAAAACAAATTCAGAATACAGCAAAGCAACAAATAACGTCGGTTCATATTCTTAACTCTTCCAAACGCATTCTTAACACAGTAAACCAATCTAAACACCCTGACATGCTAAGCGATGGTAATACTTTGATCCAAATATACATCCTGCGTTGCATTCAACAATTCTACGCCGTCTTTAAAAGGTTTCTGAAATGCTTTTCTTCCCATGATCAATCCCATACCGCCGGCGCGCTTGTTGATAACCGCTGTTGTAACTGCATCTGTCAGATCTTCTGCTCCTTTACTTTCACCACCACTGTTTATCAATCCGATTTTTCCACTGTAACAATTTAAAACCTGGTAACGGCAAAGATCAATTGGATTATCAGTAGTTAAATTTTCATAAACCAATGGAGAAGTTTTTCCAAACTTTACAGCATTATAACCACCGTTGTTGGTTGCTATTTTTTGTTTAATAATATCCGCCTGTAAAGTAACGCCAAGATGATTTGCCTGGCCGGTAAGATCCGCGCTTGTTTCATAATTTACTCCATTTACTTTAAATGCTTCATTACGTACATAGCACCAAAGAATGGTACACATTCCGAGTTCATGAGCGCGTTCAAACGCCAAACTTACTTCCTGTAATTGACGGGTACTTTCATGGCTTCCCCAGTAAACGGTAGCCCCTACTCCAACCGCACCCATATTGTAAGCAGTTTCTACAGAACCAAACATCGTTTGATCATATTTAGTTGGATAACTTAATAATTCGTTGTGATTTAATTTTACAATAAAAGGAATTTTATGTGCATATTTTCTGCTAAGAATTCCTAAAACACCGAAAGTAGAAGCAACGCCATTACAACCAGCTTCCACTGCTAATTTTACAATATTTTCAGGGTCAAAATAAATCGGGTTTGGGGCAAATGATGCGCCGGCACTGTGTTCTATTCCCTGGTCAACAGGAAAAATAGAGCAATATCCTGTGCCTCCGAGCCTTCCATGATCCATCAGTTGCTGCATCGCTCCGACTGCACGGTTATTCCGATCGCTCTGCACAAAAATATCATCGATATAAGTTGGAGAAGGAAGTGTAAGGGTTGATTTGTCAATTTTACATTTGTAATTCAATAGTTCTTCAGCTTTATCACCTAAGATCTCCGTAATTTTTTTTGATGCCATTATTTATGTTTTAAAATTTTTGCAAAAATAGGGGTTTTCATGTTTAAGCAATTTCTGGTTTAAAGATTTTACAGGAAGCTTAAACCGAATTCATTTTATTCTGAAATGACTGAAAATAATCAATGGATTTTAACAACCGGCTTCCATACCAGCTGAACATTTCACCATCTACCAATTCAACTCTAATTCCCGGTAATTTTAATTGAATTTCTTTTTTGTGTTTTTGTTTAAACGGATATGGTTCTGAAGAAAGCAAAATCAATTCACATTTCTTCTTTTTAATTTCTTCCAAAGAAATCTGCGGATATCGTTTTTTTTCTGCAAAAATGTTCTCCAACCCGGCATATGGCATCATGTCATTTATAAAGGTATCGCCGCCTGCAACCATGTAAGGATCATTCCAGATGAAATACGCAGCCGGAATCTTCTTTTCTGCAAAATTCTGCTTTTCCAAATCTTTAAAACCTGCTTGTATTTTCAGTGCCAAAACTGACGCTTGTTCAATTTTTCCGGTTAATTTTCCAAGATCATTGATCATATTCAAGGCGTCATTCAAACCATTTACATCAGTAACCCACACGTCATACGTGCCGGCCAGATCTTCCATTTGTTCTTTCAGGTTCTCTTCTTTATTGGCAATGATCAGATCAGGAGAAAGTGATTCAATATTCTTAATATTGATATTTTTTGTACCGCCAACTCTTGTTTTACTTCTGAACCATTCTTCGGGGTGAATGCAAAATTTAGTGATTCCAATCACTTCTTCATTTAACCCCAAATAAAATAATAATTCAGTTTGTGAGGGAACAAGTGATACGATACGCGAATATTTTTTACCGTTACTCAAATTATCCGTTGACAAAATCATAGACGCAAGATAATTACTTTGAAAGTGGCAAAGCCGCAGGAATCACATCAGACCACCCGCACAATTTTAATAAAGTCAATAGTGTAAAAAATATTCTCAAAAATTAATTAATTGTCAAAATAACAATTAATTAATTTTATATTTACAAAATCATTTACAATTTTTTGATTTCGCTTTATTAGAAGTAAGACCGCGTAATGTACGTGTTACTATTATAATAAATAATGACTATGATTTGTCTTAAAAAAATATCTGTAGTTCTGGTTTTATTATTTTTTAATCTGGCGGTTTTTGCACAAAACACATCCACCAATTTTCATCAGTGGGCTCCTACTCCACCAATGGGCTGGAATAGCTGGGATTGCTACGGGCCCACGGTTACGGAAGCTGAGGTAAAAGCAAATGCAGACTATATGTCTGAGCATTTAAAGAATTACGGATGGAAATATATGGTAGTAGATATTCGCTGGTATGTGGCTAATGATAAAGCGCATGGGTACAATGAAAAAGATCCGCAATATTCGATGGATAAATTTGGCAGATTTTTACCTGCGGTTAACCGTTTCCCATCTGCGGCAAATGGAAAAGGATTTAAACCGCTTGCGGATTATATTCATAGTAAAGGATTAAAGTTTGGAATACATGTAATGCGCGGGATTCCGGTTATTGCTGTCAGAGATAATCTTCCCGTGAAAGGATCAACTGCAACAGCAAAAGATATTTATAGTGACAAAGATCAATGCAACTGGCTTCATGACATGTACACGGTTGTTGCTGGCAGAAAAGGCTCACAGCAATATTACAACTCAATCTTTCAACTGTATGCATCATGGGGTGTTGATTTTGTAAAAGTGGATGATCTCACGCAGCCTTATCACAAAGAAGAAGTGCAGATGATCAGAAATGCCATTGATAACAGTGGAAGAAAAATTGTTCTCAGTACTTCTCCCGGAGAAACACCAATTGAAGACGCAGCGAATATCCAACAACATGCGAACATGTGGCGTACAGTAGGTGATTTTTGGGACAACTGGAATCAGTTGAAAGAACATTTTGCTGTTTTTGAAAGATGGAACAAATGGCGCAGTTTCGGTGCTTATCCTGATGGAGATATGTTGCCGCTTGGCCATATAGGAATTCGTGCAGAAAGAGGTAACCCGCGAATGACTGCTCTCACGCCGGATGAACAATATACTTTAATGACCTTAATGGCTATCTTTCGTTCTCCGCTTATGTTTGGAGGCAATCTTCCTGATAATGATTCTTTTACACTTTCATTACTTACCAACAAAAATGTATTGCATGTTTTAAATAACAGCAAAAATAACAGGGAACTTTTCAATAAAAACAACCAGGTAGCATGGATAGCTGATGATTCAAAAACTTCGGATAAATTTCTTGCTGTTTTCAATATTGCTGATGGTGAAACGAAGGAGGCAAATATCAATATTCCATTAAAAGAAGTTGGTATTACCCGTGCGAAAATAACTGATCTGTGGACGGGAAAAACAATCGGCACTTTTTCAAACACTTTTGCACCAGAAATTAAACCCCATGCGTGTGGATTTTACCGGATTTCTCGGGCAAATAAATAAAGGATTACTTGTTAAGAACTTTAAAGTTTATGAATGCAATAAACAAACAAATAAAGAGTATTCCTGTTTTTCTGATCTTATAAATAGAAAACCGGTTTCTTCAATAATTTTATCAATGGAAAAAAGAGCTTTTATTTTTGATTTGAATGGAACGATGATTGATGACATGCATTATCATGCGCAGGCCTGGTACGATATCCTGAATAATGAATTGAAAGCGGGATTAAGCTGGGATGAAGTAAAAGTGCAGATGTATGGAAAAAACAGCGAATTATTGGAAAGGATCTTTGGAAAAAATCATTTTTCAGATGAACGGATGAAAGAATTGTCGCTGGAAAAAGAAAGAAGATATCAAAAGGAATTTTTGCCTAAACTTTCATTAATGCCCGGCTTGTCACAATTTTTAAAGAAAGCAAACGAAGAAAATATTCCGATGGCGATTGGTTCGGCAGCTATACCATTTAATATTGATTTTGTTTTGGATAATTTAAAAATCCGGGAATATTTTAAAGCAATAGTAAGCGCTGATGACGTTACAGAAAGCAAACCGCACCCGGAAACTTTTATTAAATGTGCACAAATTCTGAATGTAGAACCGGCAGCCTGTATTGTATTTGAAGACGCGCCAAAGGGAGTAGAAGCTGCGTTGAATGCAGGAATGAAAAGCGTTGTGCTTACTACGATGCATGACGCTGAAGATTTCTCTTCTTATAAAAATGTGATTTCTTTTATCAAAGATTACTCCACTATTGCGCCGGCAGACTTTGTGAGTTCAAAAAAAGGATCAAAAATGTGAATAAAAATATTAAATGTAATTGTGACACTTAAATAAATAAACTTAAATTGCTTTTTCAAATTAGTCTTGATAATGCCTGAAAAATCTTTTGTTATAGGAGTTGACTATGGAACTGATTCAGTTCGCTCAGTAATTCTGGATGCCCAAAATGGAGAAGAAATAGCTTCTGCTTCTTTCGAATATCCACGATGGAGGGCCGGCCTATTCTGCAATGCGGAACAAAATCAATTCAGGCAACATCCGCTCGATTATATTGAAGGACTTGAAGCGACTATCAAAGAATGTCTTCATAAAGCCGGCAGCTCTGTTGCTTCAAAAGTAAAAGCCATATCGGTCGATACAACCGGCTCTACACCCGTAGCAGTAAACGAATCGGGAACGCCACTTGCATTACTGCCTGGTTTTGAAAGCAATCCAAACGCCATGTTTGTTTTGTGGAAAGATCACACTTCCATCAAAGAAGCTGCAAAGATAAATGCGCATGCTGCGAAATTTCCAGTTAACTATTTACAATATGTCGGCGGAGTTTATTCATCAGAATGGTTTTGGGCAAAATTGCTGCACATCCTACGGGTAGATCCTGCGGTTAGAGAAGCTTGTTATTC
>JAICYZ010000368.1 GCA_025933935.1 Chitinophagaceae bacterium | reverse complement strand
ATTTCTCCCTGGCTTACCTGGAAAGAAACTTTATTATTTACTGTGCGCTTACCGTATTTTTTAGTGAGGTCTTTTGCAAAAATCGTCTGGTTCAAAAAATTTTTTTATAAAAATACGGCAATGAAAATAAATGGAAGAATCGTGACATATCTTTTAGCTTTTTATGCGGCAAAAAATGAACTTTTTAAAGTTAGAAAACGATGTTATTGATTCGTTTGCTGTTATTAGGGAAACGCGATTATCAGATTCCCAAAGCTTCTTTTAGCTTGACGTATCCGGCTTTGCTCACAGGCAACTTTTCTCCAGTGGTTAATAATAATAAATGACTGTCTTTTTCATAAACATCAATTCGTGTAATGAGCTGTGTGTTCACCAGGTAAGAACGATGAATTCGAACAAAATGATAAGCGCCCAAGGATTGTTCAAAAAAATTCATGGTGCGCTTCTTTAAAAAAGAACCTTCGGCGGTAATAATTTTTACATAATCATCAGCGGCCTCCAGGAAATGAATTTTATTAACCGGAATAATTTTTATTTTATTGCTATCTTTTACTACGATGCGGTTTTGCTGCAAAGGAGAGCTGGCAGCCGCTTCTATCACTTGTTGTGTAGAAGTGTTGGTTGAATGCTGCAAATATTTTTGAATCGCCTTTTCAAATCTTTCTTTGCTGAAAGGTTTTAACAAATAATCTACCGCGTTTGATTCAAAAGCTTTTATTGCAAATTCATCAAAGGCGGTTGTAAAAATTACAGCAGGTGGGTTTTCTATCAGTTCCAACATTTCGAATCCATTGATTTTTGGCATTTGAATATCCAAAAAAATCAGATCAGGCTGATGCTGTTGGATCGCTTTTATTCCTTCAAACCCATCCGCACATTCTGCAGCTAAATCAACATCGGGATAAGATTGCAAATATTCTTTTACAATTCCTCTTGCCAAAGGTTCATCATCTATAATAATCACTTTCATGATTTTTTTTGTTTTTTATTTTCATCACCATCCAAAATTTTTGGAATCAGAATCTTTGTAATAAAATGTTCCTTGTCCTTTTTTGTTTGTAAAAGATCATTTCTTGCAAACAAAAGAAATAATCTTCTTTGAACAGAAGAAAGGCCGAAGCCGGTCCCCTTAAAAGGTTGTGCAGTTTCAGCATCAAATGGGTTTTGCACCTCAATTTTTAGATGCCCGTCTTCTGCTATCACTGAAATTTTAATGACCACATCCCCAATCGTATCATACAAGCCAAACTTGATCGCATTCTCTACAACCGGCTGCAGCAGTAATGCCGGCAATTTAAACGGCAACACATCATCCTGGTAAATGATTTCCGTTTGCAGCCTGTGTCCAAATCTTACTTTTTCGATGTCCAGGTAAAGTTGCAAATATTTTAATTCTTCTTCCAATGTGTTCCACTGCTGTTCATCTTTTCTTAAAGTACCACGCAAAAACTCGCTCAATTGCTGAATCATGTGGCGCGCTTTTTCAGGATCGAACCCTGTAAGTGCGCTGATAGAATTCAAACTATTGAATAAAAAATGTGGTTGTAATTGCTGACGCAGTTTAAATAATTCGGCTTCTTTAGCCAGTTTTTCTGCTTCCGTTTTGCGACTGTTTATTTCTTTCTGATCCTGCTGACTGTACCACAATAAACTAAACATACTCATGCTGCTGATCAGTAAAAATCCAGCTCCAAATCTAATCGCCCACGTAGAACGAATTACTTCTGTATAACCATCGCCTTTTTTAAAGATCATCCATGTTGCACCTTGCTGCGCCAGCATCCAAAGGAAACTGAGTGTTAGACTTACTACAAGTATGTACCAGTATTTTTCCTGCCTTGGCAGGTAATATTTCATGTTGTTGCTGATAAAAAAACAACAGAAGGCAAGTAACACATTGCTCACAATACTGTCTGTGATTGCATGCGTTTCGTCAATATTTAATTGCCGCAGCATGATGTATTGCAGCAACATCCAAAGCAGCCACCAGACGGTAAAAAAATAGCGTAAACGTTTGTCAGATAAAATAGAATTTGCCAAACTGCCTGTTTTTTAATTCATTTGAAATGTCTTTTGCAAACATCTTTCATGCAAATACTTTGCACGGTTATTTATACTCCTGATGTAGTCATTTACGTTTTCTTCTTCACAAATTTTAGAATACAGTTCGACACCGTCGATCAAATTATCCAGCGGATGTAATTCCGCTACGTCAATAAATTTCCAATGTACTGGTTTATTTTTATCGTTAAGGAAATTATCCTCTTCGTTATCGCCCATGATGCGTGCTTTTTGAAATGCATGCATATCATCTTCCGCTTCGATAAGCCTTAATTGTTCATCAAACTGAGCCGTGTGGTTTCCGTCGCCACAAATAATTCTGTAAACAATTTTTGCAAGATACCATTTCATATAAGTGAATTTAAAATGAAAATTAATTTTAGTAATTGGTTACTTCAATGCCACCAAAAACACACGATCCTTTCAGCCGGATAATTTTGTTAGAATCCGGTATGCTGTTATTAAAACTGCGCTTATCATCCACACCGCCAAACACAGCAGATATTTCGCTTTTTACATCCCAGTTTGATGGAATAATTAATTTGGTGCCGCCAAAGACATTGTTGACTTCGAGCTCGACCGGGTGTTGAATATCAGCCTGCATAAAATTGATTTCAGAACCGCCCATAAAACTTACCACTTCCCCTCCTTTAAAATTTTTTGATTGAACGTTTTTTTTAATTCCGCCAAAGACTGATACCACATCAAGGTATTCTGCATTATCGTTGAACTGCTCATTGCCGCTGGTTGTAGCGTCAGTATTATTGGTAAAATTTCCGGGAGGGATTCCAAAGCGGCTGTTCATTCTTACATGCCTTCTTTGCCAGCGATCGTGCCTGCTACAGCTGCTACCACGAGGACGAAAAAGAAACATCAGTCCGACAGCGATCAAGATTGCGGGCACGATGTAATTATGAAAATCAATTCCCGGAATCGATTGATCTACAAAAAAAATAGCGCCAATTAAAATCATGATAAACGATCCGGGATTGTGGAACCTGCTTTTGATGCCGACAAATAAGCCAATCACCATCAATAAGACGGGCCATGTAAAAATCCATCCGGGAATGGGCGCACCCATTTTATAAGCTAATAAAAGAAAACCCGCGCCTAATAAAAATAAGCCGCTCCAGATACGCGAACCGTGGTTTATTGGTTGTCT
>JAICYZ010000144.1 GCA_025933935.1 Chitinophagaceae bacterium | reverse complement strand
TGAAGAAGATGAAGAGTCAAAATCCTCATCAATTCCTGAATTATCGAAATTCGCGGAATAGAACTTTTGTATTTGTTTCATTATCGTAAAGTTTTTATTGGTCGAAATCAGCTGGCTTAAGCAGTTGGCGTAGCAACGACCGGGGTCGCCGTTCCTGTATCAGAACTGTCGCTGACAGGTGTCGTCGAATCATTCTGATTACCTGAATCCTTCTGATCATTTCCTTGCATACCGGAATCTGCAGAACCAGTCGACAAGCCGGGATCATCATTCAAAGGCAACTTTGGCAGCACTTCGCATATCCATGCGATAATTTGAATACCAGGAGCAATCAGTTGATTATTGGAGTTAATCGGCTGACTGCCGGAAATATTAAAACACCCAAATCCATAAGAAGAGGATGCCATTTGTTTGTCGGTAGCTGACCAGGATGCGGTAATGGTTACGTCCTTCACCACGATCATTGCTTTTGGAACACATCGTAAAAGGCCTTTGTTTGTAGCAGCATTATCTCCTGTAGACAAATCACCGGCTTTCATTGTTAGTGCGTACCATAATTCCGCTTTATCAAAAAGTGGCTGATACATCCAGTCTCTTTCAATATTGACCAGCGAATAAGAAAAGTCTATTGTAAATTGTGAAGAGTTTACCGGCTGGCTCACTACATTGTTATTTAATCCAATGACGCGGTTCAGGTTTACCATTTGGGTAAATGGAAGCGTTTTTCTAAAAACGGTATAATTGGTTCTGTTGATGGTGGGAGTGCCTGAAAGAGTTTTAGCTGGTGTCGCTGCTGCACCGGAATGATTGAGCTGCGCATTTTCTGCAGCGGTTCTTGTATTTACCGCCTTTATATTTTCTGAAGGGATACCAGAATGGAGCATCACGTTGGTATGCGCCATTGTCGGCTGGGGTGATGTTTTGGAAACCTCAGTTTGTATTGAATGGGGTGAAACAGCCGAAGCACCTGGTTGACTACCTGTGGGCTGTGAATTCATTTCCTTTGCCTGCAGAAATACGGGATGATTTAGTAGAATGTGCTGAATGTGCAAATTGTCAGACATTGTCTTAGCATTTGGATTCAGTTTCCACATAAACTTTGTGCGGTCGGGAGCGGGATTATTAACGGGTTGCGACTGACTTTCCTGAAAAGTCTTTTTCTGCCAGATTGGGCTGTCTTTATCATACCAGGTACCCGGATTCACATTACACGCAGCTACTTGTGAATTAGGATTGAGTACAGAAGCTTGTTCTGCTGACTGGCTAAATCTCTGCTGCGCGTTGGATTTAAGATTTCCAAATAATGCAAGATATTGATCCAGATCATCAGAATTGATGTTCTTGTCATAAAACATAATTGATCCTAATAAATTATTTCCATCTCCTGTCAGAGCGCCATACTGGTCGCTTATTTTATTGAGCGCATCCTGCTGAAAAGTATCGCTGACAGCCGGAACAACATCGGCTATCATCGATATTTGCTGGCCGGCAAGAGTAGGATTAAAGGAGCCATCGTGCTTAAAATCATCAGGTGACACCATAAGGCCTAATGGTTCAAATGCCAGAAATATTTGAGATTGATCTGAGCTATTGCCATATTGCGTTTTAAAAAACTGATGAATATTTTCAATTAAATCGTCTATATCCATGATGATGATTTTAATGGCCAGTGTAGGAGGTACACTGGCCATGTGTAAAATTACTGAGGGACACCACTCATCGCCGGCTGAGTAGCGGTAGTGGTACTGTTTGCAGTTGTTGTATTCGTATTTGTATTTGTAGTATTGCCTGAACTTGCCTGGTCACTGGCTTTTACCATATAATCTTTTGAATCCAATCTTGGAGATGCCGGTGTAATAACAGAAACATATCCAATTAATTGCACTCCGGCTACTTCAATTCCCTCGTCATTAAAAGTACTTTGATAGCTGGAGTTGGAATCAGTTGATGAGCCACTACCACCACAGAAAAATGGTCCGATACCAACCATTCCTCCTCCACTCGTTGCTTCCTGGAAGGTATGCTTTTGCAATGTAGTCATAGCCCATTTTATCTTAAGATTTCTTACAAAAATCAAACTGGTAACAATGGATGGGAGGAAAGTAGTTACATTGTTTGCATGTTGAAGTTGCTGATTGAATGTGCCGTCAGAAATACAATTTTTTGCATTATTTAGTAAAAACCAATTGTTCAGATCCAGCAAATTGGTATCTAACCACGGCCTTCTGATATCTGCCGAACAAAAGTCAAATGATATTTGCATACTGGATGTGTCTATATGCAAATCGCTCTGGCTCTGCGAATGACTAGCATCCGCTCCAATGCTAAAAAAACCTACGCTGATGCCTGCAAAGCCACTTTCAGAGGAACTTGAGGAGGATGTGGTTTCACTCACAGTGGAACTATCCTGGTAATATTTTGTCCAGCCGTCCTGCTCATAAGCGTCATAAAAAGTGGATGGTTCAATAAAAGTATAAGGAATGGTACCAATATTTGCCATTTCACCCAGCGCGTTTTCATACGCCAGCTTTGCACGATTAATAAGGGCAATTGCCGGGTCCATTCCTTGTGCATTCAATGTATCGAGCGCGGTTTCTATTTCACTTTTATAACCCAAACCCGCCCAGCTTTCCAGAGCGGAGTTTACTTTTTCCTGTGGTATTTTGCCGTTGATGGGCCACATCGCAAATTGGTTCGGATCTTCAATAGCGTTGGCATATTGACCATTCAGATTCTGTTGTGCATCAAAATACTTCTGTTGGTAATACAAATAAGCATTATAGTGAGGCGTAGGATTTCCCGTTTTCGGGTCTACTAACACTGCTTTGGCAGCGGCGATTGATTTTTGCAAATCACTATTCAATACCATGTCGGAAGTCACTTCCTGTGCTCCGTTTATGATAGCAAACCAGGCGGAGTCAACTGTTCCTGCATCCGGCATTACCGTCCATTTTTCATCCATCGTCAATTTGTCATTGGTGAGCCAGAAAGTGTTGTAATAATTCTTTTCACTTTGTCCTACACCCGCTGCTATTAATTGATTCATGCTTACCTGGGGAGGCGCACTGGATGGCATAGCTGTAGAGGAAGTAGCCGGCGGATTTATCTTTGCTGATTCTGCCGCTGCAGTTTCAGTAGCGCCAAGAAGTTCTGAGCCAAAAGGGGACCAGGGGTTCTCAAAATCTTCTGGGGCAATGGGTAATCCAATTGGCCTGAATGAGACAAAATATCCTTCAGGCATTTTATTGGTTTTCGGATCAACTCCGGCGGCCCTTTTTTTAAGGTCGTCCAGAACTTTGTAAACGTCCATAGTTTTAGAATTTAATTGTTTTTAAAATTGGTTCCTGCACGTTCTCGCAAAGCAGGAAGTAGCGTCCATCTTTTTATGGCTTTTTGGAATAAGCGTTTTATTGTTTTTGATTGTTCATTTCAAGTATTGTTCTGTGAATCGTGTGTGGATGTATTGTCTGAATTATCCGTGTTCGTATCATCTGAAGAATTATTGGTGGCTGTATCATTTTGTGAATCATCTGCTGAGCTGCTGGACGAAGTGTCCGTGGATGAACTATCGGTAGAAGTACTGCTGTTGCGATCTTGCGAATCACCGGTTGATGTATTGGTTGTTCCGGATTCATCACTGCTATCTGATGTATCGCCGGACGAAGTCCCGGAAGCATCACTTGAAGAAGCGGAAGAAGAGGAATTGCCGGAAGCCGGATAATAAAATAATTGGGAAGTCAAATCAGTATTAGGCCAATTATTTTCATAGGCAACAACCTGCTCAAATTTGCTCAGGAAATCGTTGAAAGCGATAGAATAAGTGTTACCAGCATTCAAAGGAAGGGGATCGTTTATTTGTAAAGTAGTGCCTTCGGGGGTTCCATCGCCTGATATATCGGTGATAACAATCATGTGTGCAATATTTGAAGAAGACGAATACATGATTACGGCCATTATTGGGCTACTATTCAGAATGCTGGTAAGATATTCAATGGTATAACTTGCTGGGGGTAATTGAGTAAGTCCTAAGGTTTGAGTGATGATATTATCATTTGCAAATGATAATCCCTGATCATTATTATAAATGTTAGAAAAACTGGTGCCGGAAGCGTCCAGTACTTTTAATGTATCAGCCAGCGAATGAGGTGTACCCGTTTTCCATGATTCCATCATCGAGGAACTTGCCAGCCAGCATGCATTTGATTTGTCTTGTGCAATTAATTCGACTGTATTGGGCATGTTTGTTTTTTTAGGAGTTTATAAAGTCATTTAATTGCCCGGTCATTGGACGGCCATGCAGTAAACCAACAAATAATACCGATTTTCATTCCCTATCGGATATCCGTTAATCAGCACAACCAGCTTTACTATATCACACATATACATTTCCCGCCTCAAACAAGCCACGAATTACCGATTCTCTTTCACTGACTGGTTTTAGCTGGTAATGAGGATAGTCTTTAAAAGATATCCAGTTGCCACCCCATTCAATAGTTTTCATCAATGGCAGAACAATGGCAGCAAAAGATTTATATGGGCCATCATTTTCAACATAATTGCCATTTGCAAAGACTCCAATATCCCAGGCGATGCCAAAATTGTGATTGCTTTGTCCTCCGCGGGCATTGGTAATGATGGGCCGGTGATCACCATTCCGCCCATGTTGATATAACAAATCCTGCTCGTCATAAGTTCGGGTGCCCGATAAAATTCTTATATCCTGATTGTTATCTTTAGCTATTGTCAAAAACTTGCGGGCTTCGACCTGGGCGGCGGGCAATAAAGTGACGATATTAGATTCGCTTGCTGCGTCAAATGCTCCATATTGCTGTGCAATTAATTTACTCTGCTCTACAAACTCAGCATCAGCCGTGTTGGTTATTGGTCCCCACTGGCCGTCTAAAAGTCCCTTATAAAAACCTGCGACGGCTAAAAATCTTTGATAGAATAACACATCCTGTCTTAATAACTGATAGCTCATGTTGATATTTTTTTAAAATATACTGGTTCAGAATAAGTCTGTTGGATTTTAAGCGCTTTTGCAGCAGATAGAACGAAAAGAGTATCAGTTACTCTTAAACTACGACACCAATCTTAAATTGAGGAATACTGGCTTTTGTTCCAAATCTTTGAACACAAATCAATAAAAATAATCACGGGGTATGATTTCTCGAAACAAATTAACAAAGAAATGGTAGTTCCTCATACGGGGATTTTCCCGTTTTTTAATGGGAAAACCCCCATTTATTTAAAAAAGACAAGATTGCACGTTTAAAGAAAAAAAATTTATCTGAACTTGCTATGTGTTTTGCCTGCATTTTGGCGCATTGTTTAAAGTTTCTTTACCGCAGCTTCTCAAATACATTTTGACAACAATCCGGATAACCGAGGAAATATTTATGAGATCATCATAATTACCTTAAAGCTACTTTTGTATTGTTTTTTTTCAATTGGGTTTTTAAGCAATCAACCATGGAAAAAAAGGACCTGATATTCACTATTGTCTTTACAACGATTGTTCTGTTTCTGCTGATAGTAATTTTATTATTCTTTTTTATCAGGTACCGTTTCAAAAATAATGCTTACATAAAGGAAAAAGAGGCAATGAAAAAATTTTTTGAAAAAACATTGCTCGAATCACAAATAGAAGTACAGGAAGCAACACTGGCGGGTATCGGCAAAGAACTGCATGATAATATTGGGCAGTTGCTGAGCAGCACAAAAATGTTTTTGGGCATTACCCAACGCAATCTTCCTCAATCGCCGGAAACACTAAACATAGCTGAAGAAACTTTAGGCAAAGCCATCAACGAGTTGCGCTCCCTTTCAAAATCGCTGGACAAAGATTGGCTGGAGCAATTTGATTTTATTCAAAATCTGCAGGCCGAAGCTCAAAGAATCAATGAGGCAAAATGTTTACAAATATCTTTTTCACATCCTGGAAAATTATATTTGAAAGCTGATGAGCAGATCATTCTTTTCCGCATTGTACAAGAGGCGATTCAGAATGCGATAAAACATGCGGAGGCAAAAAACATCCAGATCAATTTAAGTAAAACGTCTGAAATTGTAAGAGTCGATGTGGTGGATGATGGCATTGGATTTAATAATTCATTGCATTCAGAAGGTCTTGGAATGAGAAACATGAAACACCGCACAAAATTGCTGGGAGGATCTATCACCTGGAACTCAATTAGCGTAGGAACTTCAGTTAAAATTGAATTACCTTTTAAAGAAAACGAACAATGAAAATCTCTGTAGGGCTGGTAGATGATCACCAGTTATTTTTAAAATCACTTGGCCTGATGATTGAAAACTTCGATGAATGTAAGGTGGCGGTAATGGCGATGAACGGAAAAGATTTGCAGGAAAGAATCTCATCAAACGACCCTCCCGATATTATTTTAATCGATGTAAGTATGCCCGTCATGGACGGCATTGACACCGCAAAATGGTTAACTCAAAATTATCCTTTTATAAAATTAGTCGCGCTCTCAATGAATGACTCCGACAGAATAATCATCGAAATGATAAAAGCAGGTTGCTGCGCCTATTTACTCAAAGACACCCATCCAAATGAACTTGAAAAAGCTATACACGAAATTTATACAAAAGGATATTATAATTCTGATGTGATCAATATTAATTACAGGCGTTTGTTACAGGAACAAAATGATCCGTTAAACATTACGGAGAATGAAAAACTATTTTTGCAACTGGCCTGCAGCGATCTTACTTACAAACAAATTGGCATCGAAATGCATCTGAGCGAACGAACGATTGATGGCTACCGGGAAAATCTTTTTCACAAATTTAAAGTGCAAAGCAGGGTTGGCCTCGTTTTAGAAGCCATTAGAAAAAACTGTGTAAAATTGAATCCGTAATGCGGTCTTCAAACGCCGGAATTTCAGTTTTAAGAAACTCAACTTATCACCGCAATCTTCTATCTTTTATAAAAACAAATCCTCATTATTTCTTCATTTACTGTCTACCATAAAAATTATTTATGCTGAATTTCTTCCGGCATTGATAATTCCGAATGAACAGCGCATTACCAGTTTTTCATACGTTCCTTTTAATGTGTCTTTCGTTTGCTCCTGTTCTATTTCCCGTATATTCATCATTGCATATTGTTGGATCGTTACCAAAGGCAGAATCATTTTTTCCCGCATGCTTACCGAAAGCTGTTCGACGGGATAATCAGCCATCAACTCATTATTCCCGGTAAGTTTGAAAAGGTATCTTTTAGTTTTTTCATATTCTTCAAACATCATGTTCCATATTTCACCAAATTGCTCATCATGGGCCAGGTATTCTGTCAATGGAAAAAAACATTTCTTCATCGCCATTTCGCAATTGTCAATCAAAGTTTTGAAAAATAAAGAATTTTGATAAAGCTTTTTCATCTCAGGCAACTTTCCTTCCTCTTCAATTTTCTGCAAAGCAGTACCCACGCCATAATAACCCGGAACGTTTTGCTTGATCTGGCTCCAGGAACCCGAAAAGGGAATAGCGCGCAGATCTTCCATATTCATTTTCCCTTTCTTTCTTTTTGTAGGGCGGCTGCCAATATTTGTATCGCTATAGAATTTCAAAGGGCTGATCTGCACCAAATAATTCATGAATTCAGGATGGTTTTTCAAAGCGCTGTAACTCACAAAACTTGCATCTGCCAGCTCTTGCAATAATTTTTCTTCTTCCTTTTCCAAAGTAATATGACGGTTGGAAAAAATATCATTAGAGATGCCGGCATGAAGCAGTTGCTCCATGTTATATTGTGCTGATTCAATTGTTCCAAAATTAGAGCTTACTGTTTGCCCCTGGATCGTCAATTGAATTTCTTTATTGGCAATATTTTTTCCCATCGACGCATAAAATTTATGAGTCTTTCCACCTCCTCTTGCTGGCGGGCCGCCGCGTCCGTCAAAGAAAATTACGTCAATTCCAAACTCGCGGGAAACGGAAGTAAGTTGTTCTTTTGCTTTATAAATAGACCAGTTTCCCATGAGATAACCGCCGTCCTTTGTGCCGTCAGAAAATCCAAGCATGATGGTTTGGGTATTATTTCTTCGTTTCAAATGCGCGCGGTATTCTTCATTCTGAAACAAAGTAGTAAGGGTATCAGCGGCATTTTTCAAATCTTCTACCATTTCTATAAGCGGCACTATATCAACTTTCATTTCCTCTTTTCTCCACCCACAGATGATAAACAAACCATAAATTTCTAAAACGTTCAGCGCAGTTTCAGCATGGCTGATAATATAGCGGTTGCATCCCTGCTCTCCATTAAATTGCTGAATTAATTTGATCGCTTTTATGCTCGCAAAAGTGTCATTAATAATCGGATCACCATAATCTTTCTGAGGAATTTCTTTCGTATTTTTTGTGAGAAATTCAATCTTTTTATCCTTGCTTAATTTTTCATAATCTGAAGGAAAATCCACACCGGATTCTGCAAGAGCTTCAAACACTTTTTTATGTATGGAACTATCCTGCCTGATATCCAGCGAAGCAAAATACAATCCGAAAATGTGCACTTTATTTATAAGATCATCGACCAGGTAAAGGAATAATCCGTTGTGCTGGTAAATGATAATTTCACGTATCTCCTTTAATATTTGAAGAATGCTTTCTTTACTGATATCCGTACGGCCTCCGGGAATAAAAATATTATTGTACAATTGTTTTTCGAGATCGGCCAAAAGAACATCGACGCCTTTAAAAGTTAATCGGCGCCTGAGTCTTCTAATTTCAAGATAGTAACATTTTATAATTCCGCCACGCAAACCATCCGCTACTTTAAAAGTAGTTTCTGTATCTACATAAGGATTTCCGTCACGATCTCCGCCAGGCCAAAAGCCCATTTTAATGACCGGGTTATTTTTATAATCAGCTGCCGGAAATTGATTTTTTAAAAAAGAAAAAATTCTTCCTGCTGCTGCAAAAAAAACATTTTCCAAATACCAAATCAAACTCAATGCTTCATCATAAGGCGTTGGTTTTTCTTTTTTGAAAAAAGGTGTTTTTCCCAATTGCTGCAGATACATGTTTATGCGCGTGGTATTATTTTCGGCTAATGATTTTGACACATCATTAATGATGCCTAAAACAGAACCCGGATAAAATTGCGTAGGATGCGCTGTCAGCACGATTTCCACTGAAAAATCTTCCAGTTTTTTATCCAGTTCTTTTTCTTTTTTATTTTGAACCACTTCTACTTCCAGTTGCTTTAGAGTACCGGCGCCGGTTGTATCATGGACGTATTTAAAAGCCGCATCTTCCAATGCATCAAACAGCACTACCTGCCGCTCTACAAATTGAATAAACCTGAAAAGCAAATCAAGTTTTTCCGATTCAGTTTTATAGGAAGTGTCTTTCGAAAAGAACTCTTCAATAATTTGCGCAGGGCTAAGTTTCTTTTTGTAACCTTCTTCACAAATATTTAAAAACAAGGATAAAAGCATTCCTGTTTTTTCAATTTTATAAAAAGGCAAAGACGTAAAAAGGCTGTTATATAATTGAAATTTTATTCCAACATAATTTTTAAAATTTTGAAGACTGAGCGATGAGTGATGATCCATAATATTCAAATAAATTAGAAAAAAAATAAAGAAAATCTGCTAAAAAATCGCATGAAGTTAACTGAAAAAAAAACAAAGTTTTCCTAAGCTTGCCTTTTTGAATGTATCTTTGCTTGATTAAAAAATGAAAAAACCACTTCTGATATTATTTTTTGTAGCTTGTTTTTCTTTATTAAGTGTTGGCGTTTTTGCTCAATGTTCCATCTGCGCCAAAACGGTAGCACAAATGGGTTCCAGACCGGCCGAGGGTTTTAATACCGGAATACTTTACCTGATGTTTATTCCTTATGTG
>JAICYZ010000120.1 GCA_025933935.1 Chitinophagaceae bacterium | reverse complement strand
TATTTTTTCAGCGGAGCAGCATTTGAATGTAAAGCCTTGTCCTATGGATGAAGCAGAAAAAGAGATTAAGCAGAAAAATAGAAGATAATTCGGGAGTGTAAAATAAACTGTGTCAAATAATTTTTTGATATTGACAGAATGGAGCCAGAAGCGAAGTTCTTGCTAAAAATGGCCGGGTTCGATACCCGGCTATTTTTTAATACAGATGTTGACATCATGTCGCCATTGCATCGTTCTTGCTGAACCAAAGTTAGCGTTTTTTCTAATTTCATAAATTGAGCTTGAGCCGGTCGCCAAAAATGATGCTTAGTTGGGAAACGGTAATGCTCCAGTTAGCCAGCGGCATGGTCCATTTTTTTTCTATATTTTTTGTAGCCAGGTACATCAGTTTCAGAAGCGCCATATCAGAAGTAAAAGCCCCTTTAGTTTTGGTTATTTTGCGGATTTGCCGATGATAACCTTCGATGGTATTGGTAGTGTACACGAGCTTTCGGATGGCAGCCGGATATTTAAAATAAGTAGTGAGCTTTTCCCAATTACGCCTCCAGCTTTCGATTACTACCGGATATTTTTTATTCCATTTTTCACTCAAGCCTTCCAGCTTTTCCTGGGCTTCAGCTATGTTTATGGCCTGGTATACCGGCTTGAGATCAGCCATAAATACTTTCTGGTCTTTGCTGGCTACATATTTCAAAGAATTACGGATTTGATGTACGATGCAGCTTTGAACTTCTGTATTTACGAAAACCGTAGAAATAGCTTCAGCAAATCCTTTCAGGTTATCAATGCAGGCTATCAGGATATCTTTGACGCCCCTGTTTTGTAAATCGGTCAGAACGCTTAACCAGAAATTGGCACCTTCACTTTCTGATACATACATGCCTAAAATTTCTTTTCTCCCTTCTGTTGTTATACCTAAAATGTTGTAAACACAACGGCTTTGTACACGCCCTTCCTGTTTCACTTTGTAATGCATTCCGTCAAGCCAAACAATGCAGTACGTGTCTTCTAATGGCCGAACCTGCCACTCTTTTACCAGCGGAATTACCTTATCTGTGATAGCTGATAAAGTGCCCGCCGAAATATCGGTGTCGTACATATCTTTAATATGGGCGGAAATATCCCTGAAACTCATGCCCAGCCCATACATGCCAATGATTTTTGATTCAAGTGAATTAGCCAGAATGGTTTCTCTTTTCTTAACTATTTCAGGTGAAAAATCACTGTTGCGATCGCGCGGCGTATCAAGTTCAATACTTCCCGCACCTGTCTTTAATAATTTAGTATTGTAGCCGTTTTTGCGGTTGTTTTGTTGTGGATCTTCCTGATCTAAATGCTCATCTAACTCCGCTTGTAAGGCCGCTTCTAAAAAATCTTTTAGCAGCGGAGCAAAGGCACCTCCTTTACTAAATAAATCTTTGCCCGAGCGAAATTGCTCCAGGGTCTTCTTTTTTAATGCTTCGTAGTCGAAGGCTTCTTTTTTGTTTTCCATATTATAAACTGTGTTTTTAAAGTTCTTAATTCTTCTGAACTTTGACACAGTTTATTTTACAGTCTCAATAGTAATGCGCAAATCCGGCCCCTTCCTTCATGTGTTGAAAGGATCATTCTTTTAAACCTGTACCTAAAGGGGCTATCAATTTGTTTTTGTTTAAGAGAAAGTGTGAAATAATAAAACCTCTTTTATTTAATTCCTATTGGTAAACGCCACTTTTATACCAAGCGCTATTAGTGTAAGTCCGCAGATTTTATTGATGGCCTGTGAAACAGGTTGATTGCTTTTTAATTTTTTAAAAATCCCTGCTGCAAATGTGGCTAATACCAGGCACCAGGTAGTGCCGGTAGTTATAAAAGTTACCCCCAGCGCGAGGAATGGAAGGACCGTATTTTTGAAAGTTGGGTCAATAAATTGCGGAAGAAAGGCAATAAAAAATAAAGCAACTTTCGGGTTGAGCACATTTGTAAAAATCGCATCCCGGTAGATTATGACATAATTGACGGGCTTATTCATTGAGACGTTACTTACCTTCATCAGCGATTGATCTGTAAACATTTTGAAGCCAATATAAAGCAAATACACTGCTCCCGCTAGTTTGATAACATTAAACAGGAAAATCGATTTTGCTATAACCAACGAAAGTCCGAAGGCAGCTAAAATGGTATGAACCAGGCAACCGGTTCCTATTCCTAATGCGGAAATAACACCTGCTTTCCTTCCCTGTCCGATACTTTTTGTCAAAATAAAAATGGTATCATTTCCGGGAGTAAGGTTTAATAAAATTCCTGTGATCAAAAAAGTTTCGAAGTGGAATATTCCTGCCATAGGATTTGATTGTTTTGATTCAGAAAACGGAGATGAAGGTAAGAAGAAATCAATCTAAAGGCAGCATTAAGTAAAAAAACAAAAAGTAGAATGAGAATTGTAGTAAAGAAGGTTGAGGCGGTTGACTCTGCATTGTTTCTATTGACTTTCGGCAGCTTTTATGGAAATGATTATGAAGTAACAATGATGGAGTGTGTATAATTTTCTACTTGCTCTTTTGATTGAAACATCTGGTAGGAATTTAAGACTTCGAGTATCATTTTTATTATTAATTAAAAAATCAAATGCGATGAATCAAAAAACAGCAATAGATTTTATTGAAAACCAGGAGTGGCTTGGCGAAGCCGGAGAAGCAATCCAGCCTGCTATACTGAATGCCTTTAAAGCCGGTGGAGAAACCGGGCAGAAGATCAAGAACTTTCTTCATGGCAAATGGCTCGGTCATCCGTTGCATCCTGTGTTGACTGATGTTCCTGTTGGCTCATGGACGGTAGCCGCAGTCCTGGACGGAATAGAACTTGCCGGAAATGAGGATTATCAACAAGGCGCTGATGCTGCCATCTCCATTGGAATTGCCGGAGCAGTGGCATCTGCAGTCAGCGGACTTACTGACTGGACAGCGACGAACGGGAAAAGACAAAAAATAGGTCTGATGCATGGCTTATTAAATCTCACAGCGACCGGCCTTTATGCAACATCATTAATATTACGAGGCAACAAAAAATCACGGCGGGCCGCTATTACCTGCTCTATGATTGGATATGGGATTACGACCGCAGCAGCCTATTTGGGAGGCCATCTGGTTTATGATGAACAAATGGGTGTCAATCACACGGCGGCCTCAGAAGAATATCCGAAAGATTTTGTGGCAGTGCTGAATGAAAATGAATTGGCAGAAAATACGATGAAGTGTGTCAAAGCCGGTGAGATTCCTGTTTTACTTGCAAAAAAAGATGGCAATATTTTCGCCATTGCTAATACTTGTTCTCATCTTGGCGGCCCACTTGCTGAAGGCGATTTACTCGATAATTGTAATGTGCGTTGTCCATGGCACGGTTCCGTTTTTTCATTAAAAGATGGCAGCGTAGTGGACAGCCCTGCAACAGAGCCACAGCCTAAATTTGATGTGAGAATACAAAATGGCCAGATTGAAGTAAGGCTATCAAAAAATTGAAGTCTGGAAAGAAAAAGGAGATTTTTTTTCATAACAGTTATTTCCAAATGCCAGCAATCGGGTCAACGTCTTTTGCATTTTGCAAAAGCGGCAAATCATACATTGATTCTATAGTGCGCAAGACAGTATAATGATTGATTTGCATATCATACATTCCTTGTTTTATTTTTTGACCAACAAAAACCGTAGCAATATGATTTTCAAGCATGCTTCCTTTTTGATCTTCGTCAAAAGTGAGAATGAGCATGCTGTTGTTTTTTTTAGCCCACTCCACATAAGCAGCGAGATGATCGTTCAGCCATTGATCCCCACGCTTGATTGCGGAAGAATCTCCGTCATTGTCGATGTTGTGCATGTCATTCCCTTCATTTGGTACCACAAATGAGACTGTCGGCAATTTATTAAAATCAGTCGGAAAAGCAGAAAAAGGTTGATGTAACGAATCGGGAAAATCATTTTCTTTATCACCCTGCCAGTTTACCCAAGGCGCGTGTTTTCTCGCATAATCATAACCTTTTGATTGCTCGTAAAAACAGTCGAGTGATCCGATTTTTGGCAAACTTTCAGAATAAGCTTTAAAAGTGTAACCAGCATGAAGCACCTCTGCGCCAAGGTTTGGCGTAGTGAAAGGAGTTTTTTTGTCAAGACATTCATCACCATCAACTCCTTGTGTGCTGCCAGAAAAAAGAGCAAGATAATTCGGTTGGCTTGGATGAGTTATCGCTTGTGAGTTCGTAAAAAGTGTTCCTTCTTTTGCCAACTGATTGATATAAGGCGCGTTTACAGAATTAATGATCTGGTCATATCCATGATTCTCTTCGATCACGATAACGATGTGTTTAGGTCGGGGGAAATTGATTTTTGAATTACACGAAGAGAAAAATACAAGTGCAGTAAAGCAACAAATAACACCAATTTGGATTTTCTTCATTCGGGGATTTTTATTTTCCCAAATGTACTTCTATTGCTGTGCCAAAATTTGTTTGTCATAATAAAGTGAAGCTGCACCAAGGATTCCTGAATTTTCCAGTTCTGAAACTTCCAGGCGAAATTGATTCAACGTATTTGAATACACATAAGTGTGAATGCGATCCCACATTCTCTTTTCGAAGAATCGATACGACTTGCTGATAGAGCCGCCAAGAATGATGAGTTCAGGACAATAAGTGTATAAAATCATTTTGACCGCATTTCCTAAATGTGTCCCTAATTCTTCAAGGATCATTATTGATAACGGATCTCCTTCCAATGCTTTTTTATAAACCACTTCACCATTGGTTTGATAACAGTTTTCAAAGAATTGTCCGCTCGCATAATATTCATAATACTGATCGAGATAATCTACATTTCCAAACTCGCCGGCGCCACAATTTACCCCGGCATATAATTTATCATTGATGATAATTCCTGCGCCCAAACCAGTACCAATAGTGAGTCCTATCAAAGAATGTGTATCTTTTCCTTTGCCAAAATATTTTTCTCCCAGCGCAAAACAATTGGCATCATTATTCACGGAAACAGGAATATGAAAACGGTCTTCCAATAATTTTTTCAAATGAACTTCTTTCCATGAAGGAATATTCTGAACATCATAAACAATTCCATTTTCAATATCAACAACACTTGGAACACCAATGCCAATTGCTTTAATATTTCCGTCAATCAACGGATCAATCAATTGATACATGACTTCCAAAACTTTTTCAACTGAACCTGTTGCAGGAATGCGAACAGAAACAATATTTTCAAGGTGTCCTTCTGACACAATTCCTGCACGGACATGTGTTCCGCCGAGGTCGATACCTATTATTTTTGTGGACATGGTTTAATTAAAAATTAAGAATTACGAATTACAAATTGAAACTTTGAACTTTCAACGTTGAACATTGAATAACATTGAATCTTCAACATTAACCCTCCACCTTCTTCATTTGAATCGTTTTATTTTTAATGATCGGCTTTGCCCAAAAACCAACACTTAAAATATAACCCAGTGTGATGTACAAAAAGAACATGCCGATTCTCAATCCAAAATGATCGCCTATTGCTCCGATGATCAATGGAATTACAGCGCCGCCAATAATGCCTGTCAATAATATTCCTGAAAATGCTCCGTGATGTTCTTCCAGTGAATTTAATGCCAATGAAAAAATGATCGGATACATTACTGAAGCAAAAAAGCCAACGATGGGAAATGCATATAATGCAACCGGGTCATTGCCTGTAAACAATCCAATGCTTAAAGTGATAATCGCTAAAACCGTAAAAGCAATCAGCACTTTCGCACTGTCCATGATCTTTAATAAAAATAATCCGAGTACGCCGCCAGCTGTCATCAACCCCCAGAAATAGGCTACAGCACTTGCTCCTGTCGTCTGCGGATCATAATGATGATATTCATACAGGAACTGAGAGATCCAGTTCGCAGTGCCTTGTTCTGTTCCGACATAACAAAACATGGCGATGAAAAATAAAATAACGATTGGATTTCTTAATAGATCCAAATGCACTTTTAAAGCGCCGGCTTTCTCATCTTTACTGAGAATTACTTTTGGAAAACGCGAGATCAAAATAACCACAAACATGATAAGGCTTACCACTGCAAATACCCAATACAATGATATCCATGGAAGGTTTTGCGGAACAACAGAAGCAAAGATCCGTTGAACCGGATCTATTTCTCCTTTGTTTGCCAGGTTGGTGACCAGGTAAGAATAAACAAGTGGACTAATGAAGGAAGCAGCTCCGAAAATCAATTGAGCCAATACAGAATTAAACGCATAATTTTCTTCGCCGCCAGAAGTGCGCAGTAAAGGATTGATCACGACCTGCAGCATCGCCATTCCGCAACCAATCAAAAATAAAGAGATAATGTAACTGGAATAATTAGGAAATAAAACCAGCAGCAACGAACCTACAAACGAAACCACGAACGCGGCCACCATGATCTTTTTTTCTTTATATTTTTCATTCATGATGCCGGAAGGAATGGACATCACACCATAGGCAATAAAAAATGCAAACGGCAAAATGGCCACTTCAGTAAGGCTGAGATTAAAACCCGATTTGATATCAGGAATCAAAGCGCCGATGATGTTGGTAAGAAATGAGATCACGAAAAAAGTAAGCATGATCAGAAAGACTATGTAATAGTTTCTCTTTGCAGTGGTGGTAGTTGCCATTGAATGTTAATTATAGAATTTGATGAAGGTTTTATTAAAATAAGTTTTGACGAATTTTTGAAACACGAAATTATTCACGAATTAAACGAGTTACACAAATTTGAAAACAATCTACAGTAAACAAAGAAATATTTTCAAATTTCTTTTTTTCAATATTGCTACTACGAAAAAAAAACGTGTACTTATCACCGTTATACAACCACGAACTGTAAACTACAAATTACAAACTAAACTACTTCCTCCTTCTCCATCCAAACCGGCTTCGTCTGTGATTGATGATCGGCACTTAGTATATCTCTGTATAATTCAGGTTTTCTCGCATTCTTGTAACGGTATCCGCCGGAAAGTTTTAATTTATCTTCCGTCACAGTTGCGATTGCGATTTCATCATTGAAACTTTTTATTTCGACCATCACATCGCCGTAGGGATCGAGGATCAATGAATTTCCATTTTTCAATTGATCACCATCATAACCAATTGGATTGGTAAAAACATAATAAACCCCGTTGTCATAAGCTCTTGCAGGAAGCCAGCGCATCAGCCATTGCATTCCTTTTGGTCCGTCAAATTCCATGCGCAAGGGCACCGGATCCAATTCTCTTTTTTGCCAAAGTGCATCATCTACAAAACCTCTTCCCGGCATGGATGAAGGTGTACACATGGTAACATGTGGGGCAAAAATAATTTCAGCGCCGAGCAATGAAGTGGCGCGCACATTTTCTACGACATTATTATCATAACAAATTAAAATGCCGCATTTCCAGTCTTTGATATTGAATACAACATATTCGGTTCCCGGAGACAAATATTTGCTGATGAATGGATGTATCTTCCTATATTTTGCTTTCAATCCGTTTTTGTCAGCGCAGATATAAGTATTGTACAATTTATCTTCGTCATCTATTTCAACCAATCCTGCTAACACCGTCACATCATACTTTGCAGCGATTTCGATCAATCGTTTTGTGCTCTTTCCGTCCGGTACTTTTTCTGCATAAGATTTCACTTCCTCTCTCGAAAGGTCTTTGAAAAAAGTGTAAGCAGTGATGGACATTTCGTGAAAACTTACTACTTCTGCCCCGCCCTCTTTTGCTTTTGCAGTTAATTTATCGATCACTGAAAGATTATAATCTTTATCGCCGTCTTTCGGCTGAAATTGGGCTACTGCTATTTTTAGGGTTTTCATTTTTTTGATTAAAAAGTATACTTGTTATATAAAGGTCGTGAAGAAAATTCCATTTCTATAAAAATTTCTGTTCCTGATTTTAACCTTAATATCATTCATTAAAATAAGGTAATAAGGTTGAATAATTTGGTCGACTTCCATTTCTACTAAGGTTGAAGACCGATACTTCTACCTATTACAAATTCTAAACCTCCACCATCCGCTGTAATAAAAATTAGATAAATCGAATTTGTTTACAGTAAACAAGGAAAAATTGCTAAATTCTGTGTCCGAAAAAAATCTTATTCTTATCCACTGTCTTTAACCTTAGTACAAAAATAAATCACTTATTAAATCCACCCTTATTACCTTATTATCGTCACTAAAACGGTTGCAGCGTTTTCTGATAAAAGTTTATAATTTTTCATACTCCTCAGCAAAAGTCATTTTCCGGTGATGTTCCTTTTGATTGAGGATGTATTTACAAACTTTGTCCGCATCAGATTTAGATACGGAAAATGCAGCCGCTGTCTCCTGCCACGCAAATTGACGGTCACAAAGCTTATTTTCATTTATAAAACGTTGAGAACTTTCAGCGACTCTTGTCGCCAAACTTTCTTCTGATAATTTAGGAGATCGCGAAACAAGAAAATGAACATGCTCCGGATTAGCATAAATTGAATAGAGATGCGAATTATTATTGTTTATTATGCCTGTCATGTATTTTTCAATACGCTCTCTGTGTTTTTCATGAATAACCGGCAACCGGTGCAATGTCGTGAAAATAAAATGTGTGTATAAATTATTGTATTCTATTTTCATTTTGATTAAAGTAAGGTAATAATAATTTGGTTCGATTTCTTTTCTACTAAGGTTGAATGTCAAGCTTATAAACCCTTGATTCTTACAAGCTTATAAACTCTTATTCTTATTAGAGGTCTTTAACCTTAGTACAAAAATAAATTCCTTATTAAAGCCGATTACCTTATTCTTATTTACCAAATACTCATTTGTTGGTGTTAAAATAAGGTAATAAGGTAGAATTAATTGGGTTCTATTTCTTTTCTACTAACGTTGAAAGCAATTACCCATGTACTCCTACTCCACATTCCATCCTCCTACTTTTACCACAGGTTTTTGTCCCTGTAAATCAGTTGTATGAACAGAAACAGAAACATTTCTCTCTTCTCCCGGCAACAGCGTGAAATAATTTTCATTCCAGAAAACAGGCACAACAGATTCATTGCTTTGTCCTTTCTTCAAATCCATATAAACCATAAAGGCAACATGCTTTGATGGATTTTTTAGTTTCACATTGATCACAGTATTCTCTCCTTTTTGCGAAACCGTTTCGCTTTTTTGCAATTTTACTTTCGGAAGATTTTCCAATAAAGTCAAGTCTGCATATTGCGATTGCGGGGTAATGTACCAGGTACTTTTCTTTTCTGCCAGACTATCTTTTTGTGTCGATAAAACATAAAAATTATTGCTCACCAATTGATGTTGTTTATCAAATAGCCTTAGATCTAAAAAGTAAGTTTTGCTCACATTCAAATTATCCGGAAGAGAAAATATTTGTTTTGTTTCCAGGGAACCAATATCAGAAACTGGCATTGACTTTTTGAGAACCGATTTGGAACTTGCATCAAGCACATTGATGTCTGCTGTTAGATCGCCTGATTTCTTTGCTGTGTTATTCATCACTGCCACTGCATCCTGGCTGTAATTATAAAAAATATGCAGCGGTTCATTCGCCACTCTGGCTCCGTACAAAGCGCCTGTTGGCATTAAATAATAATCATAAAACTGCCACCAAAGCTTTGGCCACGAAGCATTGTACATCCATTGAATGATGCCGGTGGCTTCAGGTCTGTTGGCTTCAAAAGCTTCAAACATGGCGCGCATTCCTTCATAGTTCATGTACTGTGCTTTGCGTAAATAATCTGTCAGATCATTTGGCTGGCCGAGCCTTTCATTCATGGCATTATTGTAGGCATCAAGGTTATGGAATTTTCCTCTTGCAGCATGATACAACCATGAACTACCGATTGGCCACAAAGAATCTTTTGGAATCATTTTTTCCAAACTTTCCAAAACAGGAACCTGCGGACCAGGGCCGGTTTCAGTGTTGAAACCAAAAGCGCCTCCATAAGATGTGTCGATGTACCAATAGGCAGGCGGAACATAATCATAAGGGCCACGCATTTTCATTCCTGTAGGGCCGGTGATCTCGCTTTTCCATTCTTTCGCTGATTGAGCATAAGGACGTGTTGGATCCTGATCTTTTAAAACCGCCAAATATCTTGTTTCCAGTTCCGGACGCGGCCATTTATCGCTTCCATAAAGCCAGAGAAAAATGCTCGGATGATTTCTCAACCAAACGATCTGATCATTCCATGATTTGGCAGCGATATCAATTTGTTCGGGAGTAACAATGCAACCATACTTGTCTTCATAAGTTCCTCCAAAAATACCTTTCCATTCCCATTGACAACTGAAACCAACCATTATTAGAATTCCTTTTTCATCACAAAGATTATACAGATGCTGATCTTCGCCCCAGAAGCCTTCCATTCTTATTGCATTCAGATTCATATGAACGGCGTAATCAATTCCGGCACGTTCATATTCGGGTGTTGCGTTCAGCAACATCGGGTCGGTCCAGCCACCACCTTTTATCAAAATCTTTTTCCCATTCAAACGATACGCGCGAAAACCTCTGTCAGTCATATAACCTGAAACAGAGCGCACGCCAAACTTTATTTTTTTGCTGTCAGAAAGTTGATTCTTGATGTCAAAATTCATTTGCAAAGTGTAGAGGTATGGTTCGCCCAAATCATGTGTCCACCACAGTTTCGGATGCATCATCGTAAGCTGATGATATTGTTCGGGAGAAAGAATTACTTCTTTGATTTCATGTGGCTCAAGAGAAACATTTGTGGAAAGATGAATATCTTTTCCGATGGTTGTTTTTAAAACACCGGTTACTTTTTTATCAGAAAAATTCTGCAGATCAACTCTTACTTTAATATTTGCATAGCTGAGTGTAGCTGTATCAACATCCGTAATTACGAAAGGATTTTCAATTGCAACAGGGCCGCTTTCTATAAAATGAACGTCACGCCAGATGCCCATGTGATTATCAGCAGGCTCCGGATTCCAGTCCACAAAACCAATGTTCAGATCAGCGGGCTTACCTTGTGTGATCTTCACTGCCAGCACGTTTTCGCCTCTTTTGATAAATGGCGTTACATCAAAAACAAATTGTCGAAAACTTCCTTTTACTGTGTCGCCGGAAGCTACTTTTTTTCCGTTCAGCCAAATGTCGGCGTAATAACTTATGCCATTGAAACGC
>JAICYZ010000374.1 GCA_025933935.1 Chitinophagaceae bacterium | reverse complement strand
CTTTTGTGAAATCCACTGTTTCCAGGTCTTCGCCGGCTCCGATAAAGTGAACGCCTCTTTATCAATCACCATTGTGGTATTCTTTTTTGTTGCCGCCTTATTGATAAATAGATCGTCATCGCCCCCAGGAACATGATTGTGAGCTGAAAATCCTTTATGCCTGAAAAAAACGGATTTCTTATAACTTAAATTTCTTCCAACACCCATATAAGCGATTCCTGCTTTTGCAAAAGAAAGATATTGAAGCGCTGTATGAAATGTTTCCCACCGCACCATTTTATTAAACAAACCTTTCTTTTTATGCATCGCCCCATAACCCAAAACGATTTCAACTCCATTGTAAAAACCATCCTGCATTTTTTGGATCCAAAACTCTGAAGCAGGCACGCAGTCGGCATCAGTAAGCAAAACAATTTCATGTTTGGCGGTTTTAATTCCAATGCTTAATGGAAATTTTTTTCCCGGAATAAATCTGGCTTCCTGTTTTAATTCTACCAGTTGCAATTGTTTAAATTCGCGTTGATATTCTTCCAGGATATATTTGCTTTCATCCAATGAATTGTCGTTTACTACAATTACTTCATGCGTCGTTTTATATTCCTGCACCAGAGCTCCCGGCAGATTTTTTACGAGATTTTCAGCTTCATCTCTTGCACAAATAATTACAGAAACCGGGTGTGTTTGAGAAATGGTTTTAGGCCTGGTTTTGAAAATTGCCAACCTTAAAAAGAAGAATAAATAATAGAATAATTGTATAAAAGTAATTATACAAAAAGCAAGAAAAATAATGTAGCCGGAATGAGAAAAAAAATCAGTCAGTTTCATTTAAATGCAAACTTACTTGCCTTCTTATTATGCGCAAAATTTTAAATGAAAGTGTGAGTAAAAACAGGGAATACTGCTGCTAACGTGTGAACAATTTAATGGCGAAATGTCTGGAAGTGAAAGTCGTTCTTTAGCAAACAAACAAATAACACAAATTCTTATTTCTCAAAAAATCAAAAGGATGAAAATCGTATTATCCGTTATCTGCCGGTCCGTTCAGACTGTCATTCATCTTGTCTTTATCTTTTTTAAATTCTAATTTTCCAAATTTCCAGGTAAAATTAATTCCGATAGAACGAAAGGGAATCGTGCGCATTCCATCGATCGTAAAGTTTGGACCAAATACCTTCGTTTTCTGATCCAGATTTTTATGGAAGGGATTCGATGCTGTCAACGCAATACTGCCTTTTTTATTCCAGATCTGTTTACGGACAGCAATACTATAAGATGTCCACGATGGATAGATTCCCTGTGCTTCATGCCTTGCCGATCTGAAATTGCCAAAAAATTCTGCAAGCAATGTTTTTGAAAACTGGTAATCTGCATTGAGATTAATGTGGTAATTAAAACTGTTGTAATCGTATCCTTTGTCAATGGTATTGATCGTATGCCTTTCAAAAAAGAACAGGTTGGTTCTTAAATCCAGTTTCGAAAATAATTTCACAGAAGCAAAAGCATTGAGGCCAATGTTATTTTCTCTTCCAATGTTTTGACGTGTACTTACAGCAACGTCCGTATAAGTTGTGTCACCTACCTGGTATGAAGGATAATAAACAATAAAAGGTTGAATATCGTGGTCATTTACCCTGTAGAATAAGTTAACCATAATTGATCCGTTGTTATTAATATCCGTGCTATAACCCAACTCATACCGACGGCCGATTTCAGGTTGAAGATGCGAATTTCCGGCAGAAAGATTCTTCGGATCACTGGTGTTGATGAAAGGATTCAAGTCCCTGTAATCAGGCCTTTCTATTCTTTTTGAGTAGCTTAGTTTGATAAGCGAGTTGTCGGTTATTTTTTTCGATAGAAAGATAGAAGGAACAAATGTATTATAACCAGGAACTTTCTCCTGCTGTTGTGCATCAGAATAATAAGAATTGATCTCGGTGCGTTCATAACGTCCTCCAACCTTTGCATCAAATAATTTAAATACAGGGAAGCTGATTTCGCTGTAAAACGCATAAACCTTCTGATGATAATCGAGCGTGTTGGATAAGTAAGGATCCTTTGAGTAGCCGCCTGAACCGCCTAATTTTAATACTTCAGAATTGCTGCCAATATCATACAAGCCTAATTTGCTTCCTACGCCCAGCAGAATATTCTTTTTTATTGGTTGCGTATAATCCAATTTTATTTCCGTTTCATTTTCAGTTCCGGGGTTGTCGCCCTTGGTGCTGTAATAGAGTGAATCCTGTGGCAACGCATACTGGTAACTGTTATCAATGGAATTGCGTGTTCCGAAACTCGAGTTAACAGCGAAATCTAATTCCTGGTCTTCCTTCCTGAATGTTTTTTTATAATTAAGGCTGGCGTCTATGTTGTGAAAATGAAAAGCGTGATCGCCATTGATGGAGTTTTCGATATCTGAAAGTACATTGCTGTTGATGTCTTTAGTAGTTTGCGACTGCATAGTGGTGCTTATTCCCGTGTGGCTGAAATTTTGATAAGACAGCGCGCCGGTAAAACTATTGTGATCATTAAGATCCCAGTCAAACCCAAGCCCTGTCTGGTAGCCACTTCTGCGAATGCTGCTTGATCCGTCCTGCTTAAGTAAAATGGTTGTGTTTGCAGCAGTGTCATTGGTAATACGATCAGATGTGGAAGTACTGATCGCATTTAGCCGCGCATTTCCACTGATAAAAGCATTGAGTCCAAATGAACCTTTCCGCGCATTGAAATTAAAAGAACCATTTTCAGTTCTTGTTCCTCCTGTCAATGACAAATTTCCATTTACTCCATGCGAATTATTGTTCTTTAAAATGATATTAATAATGCCGCCAAGCCCCTGCGCATCATATTTAGCGCCGGGATTGGTGATGACTTCTATGCTTTTTATCTGGCTTGCAGGAATAGCCTGAAGAACATCTGTAATGTCACTTCCAAAAGCTGCCGATGGTTTTCCGTTAATTAAAAAACGAATGCTCGAGCTGCCGGCCAATTCTACATTTCCATCCACGTCAACAGAAACCTGTGGCACTTTTTTCAGAATATCTGTGGCAACACCAACTTGTGAAGTGACGTCCTGATCCGCATTAAAAACAAGTTTATCAATCTTGTTTTCAACTATTTTAGGTTT
>JAICYZ010000134.1 GCA_025933935.1 Chitinophagaceae bacterium | reverse complement strand
GATAATTGCCCGATTCTGCCATCGGTAAAATCATGCTGAATATTCAAATCCCATTTGCTATAATTAAAATCGCTTTTTAACAAACCAGTATTTACTTTAATTCCGGCTGTATAACTAAGGGTAACGATCGGGTAATTACTTCCGAGACTTTCCCGGTAATAATGCTCGGTAATGTATTTTTCGCGGTGCGAAAATCTTAAAGAAAAAGTGGCTTCGTTTACCTTATAATCGTTATTCACCCCGGGTTTCGTTACTATATAAGGAGTAAAATTATCGTGCGTATAATACACGTTGAAAAACGGAGTAATCGTGCTGTTTTTTAATTCTGCACCAATTCCGATTCCATTGTCAAAGTATTTTTTAAACTTAACGTCGGCGTCTTTTCTATTCAATAATCTTACTTGTGAATAATTTACCCTTCTTAAAAAAGAAGCGAAAATAGAATTTTGATCCAGTTCATCCTGGTGTTCATATCCTGCCGAAATATCACTGGTATAAGTAAGATCCAACGTGCTCCACGATTTGCGGGTCAATACAAATCTTGAACTCAGCAGATACCGGAATTGTTTGTCCCTCGTCGATAAGCCGGCATAACCCCAGAGTTGAATATTTTGATTAAAACGGTGATTCGTCTCTAAGCCAAAAGTATAACGGTTGCCTTCTACCTGGTTGTTTGTATAAATGGAATATATATTTCCAAGATCGACGCGGCCGGTAGTTAAATAACCGGTGCTTAATGCGGAAATGATTTTTTTATAGGTTTGAACAACCGGCATTTTATTCAGTGTATCCATCAATTTGTAAACATCCTTTTCTGATTGGCTCAACGGCTCAAACCGGGTGCCATCCCATGAAGAAGAATCAGCTGAGAGCGGAATGGTTACCACTTGTTTTTTCTGGAAAGCCGTATCAATTGAATTGTTATTCAACACAGCATCGCGGTATAAGGTCGTTTTTGTAATTATCGCTCCTGTCTTTTTCAATTCCGGCATACGCAGATCGACGTATAAAATATTTTTTTTCGGCAAGAAACGATGATTGATGTACTCAAAATCCTGCGTTATCTGCAGCTTGTTTAAGAAATTTACATTCGCATTTTTGTCAATGTGCATTACCACAGACTTTACTGCAAATGAAGTGTCGGCTATCCATATATATCCGTTGAAAGTATTGCTTCCAAAGGCCTTTGGAGAAAACTGAACCTGGATACAACTTTGATGATCAAATACGACGGTATCGAGAATCTGGTAATTATAGAATGTCAACGCATTTTCTGCTATGGGACTTATATAATTTACATCCATAAATTTTATGTTGTTGTCATAGATGTTAATGGCATTATAAAGGCTTTCCAGATACGTAAGAATCGATTTGTTATTTAAGCCAGAACTTTTCATAGCTGTATAATCATAGCGCTCTTTACGTGGATTTTTTTTATAGTAATAGTCAGCATTGCTTTCAGATAGATAGATCGGCAACACTTTCTGATTATCCTTCGTGGTGTCCATATTATCGAATGCAAATGCCAACGGTTTCATTAAGCGGCTATTCTGCAGTTTTTCAGGAATATTCTTAAAATCAATTTCTATTTTATCATACACCTGGCATTGGTAACTTTGATTGTCAAAAACATTATTCTGCGGCTTATTTTTAATCACTTTTTTTATCAGTTTTTGCGCCCTGGTATATTTCGACTTCAGCGAAATAACAACTGCCTGCATAGAAGTAGAAAGTGGAACCGCTTCGAAATCAATTTCCTGTTTTCGTGCTTTTGTTACCGGCTTTACCGTCGTTTTATAACCGATCATGGAAACAGCAATGGAATCGGTATTGCGGTCTATTGAAAAAGTATATTTACCGGTTTCATCTGTGATCACGCCAGCTCCGGAATGGAGCGAATAAACGCTGCATGAAACCAAAGGAGCTCTGGTCGCCGAGTCTATTATTTTTCCGGTAACCACCCTTTCCTGGGCAAAAGCGTTGCTGCAGAATGTGGACAGAAAAAAAATGAGCAGAGAGAGTCGGAGAAAAATGGTTATTATTTTCAAAAGGGTTTTTTGCGCTACAAATTTAATTCACAAAAAGGCTTTGCGAAAGTTTATCTTGTTTTTACAAAGAAATGACAAAGAGATTTAATTGAGCCGCGAGCTCTTCCAAAGGCGGTTATCCTGTAATGGACAATCTTACGCCAACCTCACCACCTAAATTAGCCTTTATCACTACAAACTATTTTTCATGATCTTAGCAAACAATTCATACGAATGGATCTTTGCCAGATGATCATAAATATTTGAAATGATCATGATCTCATTAATATTTGTCTGCGCAATAAAATCGCCTAAATCTTTTTTTATCGTATCGCCGCTCCCAATAAAGGATAGCGATAACATCTGGTTCAACGCTGCCTTTTGATCGTCGGTCCAGATCCCTTCCATACTTTCAACGGGTGGTTGTAATGGTTGGCGAATGCCGGTTACGATTCCCAAAAACATTTGATATAAAGAAGTAGCCAGCAGATGTGCCTCTGCGTCGGTATCCGCCGCAATTACATTTACACAAGCCATTACATACGGTTTTTCAAGATGCTTTGAAGGACGGAAGAGCTTTCTGTACAAATCAATGGCAGCGAAAAATTGTCCAGGTGCAAAATGGCTTGCAAAAGCATAGGGCAAGCCTAAAGCCGCAGCGAGCTGGGCGCTGTCAGTGCTGGAGCCAAGAATCCATATGGGAATATCCAGTCCTTCGCCGGGAATGGCGCGCACTTTGGCGTTACTGTTTTCTTTAGATAAGTAGTTTTGCAGTTTCAAAACATTTTGTGGAAACTCACTAGCATTATTGAAAAAATCTCCTCTCAGAGCCATCGCCGTTAACTGATCTGTTCCTGGTGCCCGACCCAAACCCAGGTCGATTCTTCCTGGATATAAAGATTCCAGCGTACCGAACTGTTCGGCAACAGCGAGCGGAGAATGATTCGGCAGCATGATGCCGCCGGAACCGACCCGCATTGAATTTGTACCGGATGCAATGTACCCGATCAAAATAGAAGTAGCTGAACTAGCGACGCTAACCATATTATGATGTTCCGAAAGCCAAAAGCGTTTGTAACCAAATTGCTCCACATTCCGGGCGAGTTCAAGGCTCTTAGCAAAGGTTTGGCTAATGGTGGCGTCTTGTGTTACAGTGGCTAATTCCAAAACCGAAAATGGTATCTCTGGTAATATTGTGTCTTTCATTTTTTGTATTGTTGCTTACTGCAATGTACTAAAAAGAAAAGGTGATTGTAGAGAGTCGTTTTCAGCACGTGAAGAGAGTAGAAATCGAACACGTCGGAAGCCAGTCGTTATGGGGGAACATTTGCTTCTATTCTTTATGTCTCTTCTCCAAAATCTCTATAACATCGTCAAGCCTTTTATTTTTTGCCTGTAATAAAACGAGGTAATGAAACATCAGGTCTGCGGCCTCATTCAGAAAAAGTTTGTTGTTATTGTCTTTTGCTTCGATAATTAATTCAACCGCTTCTTCGCCCACTTTTTGGGCCATCCTGTTAATCCCTTCTTTAAATAAAGTAGACGTATATGAACCGGAAACAGGATGCTTTTTTCTTCCTTCAATGATCTTTTCCAGGTTGCGCAAAAAGTCTTTTCCAGAGTTTTCTTCATTGAAACACGTCTCAGCACCAGTGTGACAAACGTTTCCATCCGGTTTTGCTTTGATTAATAAGGTGTCAAAATCACAATCCGTTTTTATATCCTCGACATGCAAATAGTTTTTACTGGTCTCGCCTTTTACCCACAGCCTTCCTTTACTCCGACTAAAAAAAGTTACGAGTTTTGAATCGATCGTTTCAAGCAAGGCGTCTTTGTTCATGTAGCCCAGCATTAAAACAACGTTAGTAGCAGAGTCCTGGATGATTGCCGGAACGGTTCCGGATTTTGATTTTGAAAAATCAATTCTTCTTACAAATTCTGTATAGTCTCTTTTCATTTTTAATGCCACGAATTATGTTGCAGTCTATTGCACGAATTTACGCGAATTCGTTTTGAACGAATTACAGCAGTTTATCCGATTAATTCAGCAGACAAAGAAATAATTGCAATTCGTGTTTTTATTTTTAGGTAAATAAATTGGTTTTTTTAAAATCTTACGCTTATGTTTTGTTCTGATAAAAATCTTTTCAATTCAGGAATTTTTATTTCTCCAAAATGAAAAACACTTGCTGCCAAAGCGGCATCAGCATTAGCGTGCAGAAATACATCAGCAAAATCTTTCATCGTTCCCGCTCCACCGGAAGCAATAATGGGAATAGCAAGCGTTTTTGAAAAAAGCGAAGTAATATCTTCTGCAAATCCGCCTTTTGTCCCATCATTATTCATGGATGTGAGCAAGATTTCGCCCGCGCCGAGTTCAATTCCTTTCTTTGCCCAATCGTATGCAAGCGTTTCTGTTTTTGATCTTCCGCCATTCAAATAAACATACCAATTTTCATCACTTTCTTTTTTGGCGTCTATTGCCAAAACTACACATTGGCTTCCGAATTCTTTTGCCATTGCATCAATTAAATCAGAATTTTTAAACGCAGCGGTATTTATCGATATTTTATCTGCGCCGTTTTGTAATAATTCAAATGCATTTTCAACAGAAGAAATGCCGCCGCCAACTGTGAAAGGAATGTTGATGTTGGCGGCAATTTTTTTAACCAGATCTACTAAAGTTTTTCTTTTTTCAACCGTTGCGGTAATGTCTAAAAAAACCAGTTCGTCGGCGCCTTGTTGTGAATAATACATCGCCAGCTCTACCGGGTCGCCGGCATCCCGGATGTTCTCAAAATTAATGCCCTTCACGGTTCTGCCGTTTTTAATATCAAGACACGGTATGATTCTTTTTGCCAGCATTATTTGTTTTTTATAAAATCTTGTATTTCCTGCAAAGTTATTTTTTCTTCATAAATCGCTTTACCGACGATTGCACCACTGCAGCCAATTTCCTTTAAAATAATCAAATCGTCATAACACGAAATTCCACCGCTGGCGATCAGATGGAGAGAAGGAAACCCAGATATAATCTCTTTGTACAACGGTATTGACGGTCCTTCCATCATTCCGTCCTTAGAAATATCTGTGCAAAAGATCTGATTAATTCCTTTGGAAATAATTCCATTAATAAAATCAAAAAGATCAATCCCGGTTTCTTCTTTCCACCCGTGAATTTTTATCTTTTTGAAAAGCACATCTGCGCCAGGCAAAAATCTTTCTGCTCCAAATTCACTGATCATTTGAAAAAATAAAGCCGGATCTTTCACAGCAAGGCTTCCAATGCTAATCATTGCTGCACCTGCATTAAAAACTGCCTCAACATTTTCAACGGTTTTTATGCCTCCGCCAAAATCAATTATAAGTGAGGTGTTTTTAGCAATATTTTCAAGCGTCTTTACATTTTTCAACGGCTGCCAGTTGGCTCCATCCAGATCAACCATGTGCAGTCTTTTTATTCCAATTGCTTCAAAGCTTTTTGCCACCTCTAAAGGATCATCGTTGTAAATAACTTTCTTTTCAAAATCACCTTTCGTAAGCCGTACACATTTGCCATCAATAATATCAACCGCAGGAATGATTTCCATTTATTTTATGTTTAAAAAATTCTTCAAGATTTGTTCTCCTGTCAATCCTGATTTTTCTGTATGAAATTGCACGCCGTAAAAATTATCCTTATGCATCGCAGCGCTGAAAGGATTGATATAATCCGTTGTGGCAACGGTCTCTGACGATAGTTGCGCATAATAACTGTGAACGAAATATACAAAAGAGTCTTCTGAAATACCATTCATAAGAGGAGAAGAAAGATGATCAATCGTATTCCATCCCATGTGTGGAATTTTATATGGAACCAGGTTTTTATTTTGGAAAACAGTGTCATCGAATTTCTTTACAACACTATCAAAAATTCCAAGGCATTTTGTATTTCCTTCTTCACTGGAATTGCACAACAATTGCAAGCCGAGACAAATACCCAGCACCGGTTGTCTTAAAGACACGATTAATTCATCCAGCTTTTTCTCTTTTAAATAGTTCATCGCTGAAGCTGCATTTCCAACACCAGGAAAAATAACTTTATCAGCCGAGATAATTTCATCCGGATCATCGGTAACACTTGACATTGTCCCCAGCCGTTGCAAGGCATACAAAACACTTTGAACATTGCCTGCATTGTATTTTATGATCGCTACATTCATAGAACTCCTTTTGTTGTCGGCAAAGAATTATTCAAAGGATCGCGCTTGATTGCCATTTTAATTGCTTTCGCAAACGCTTTAAAAATGGCTTCAATCTTATGATGTTCATTGGTTCCTTCTGCTTTAATATTGACATTTGATTTTGATGCATCAGAAAAGGATTTAAAAAAATGGTAAAACATTTCTGTCGGCATTTCTCCTATTTTTTCTCTTTTGAATTCCACATCCCAAACCAGCCAACTTCTGCCGCCAAAGTCAATAGCAACCTGCGCTAAGCAATCATCCATCGGCAATAAAAATCCATATCTTTCTATGCCGCGCTTGTCGCCTAACGCTGAATACATTGCTTCCGCAAAAGCCAATGCTACGTCTTCAATCGTATGATGTTCATCAATATGCAGATCGCCGTCGCAATGAATTTTTAAATCCATTCCGGAATGTTTCGCAACCTGTTCGAGCATGTGGTCAAAAAAACCTAAACCGGTTTTTATATCCGATTTTCCATTTCCATCAAGGTTAATTTCCGCTTCTATTTTTGTTTCATTTGTATTTCTTGAATGAGAAAATTTCCTTTGTGGCAGTTTTAAAAAAGTATAGATATCTTCCCACTTTTGTGTTTCCAAAGCAATCACTTTGTTCAGATCTTCTTTTGAAACCGTTATTTCACCGGTTCCCAATTCCTGGAAATTATTGATGAAGATTGCATGGCATCCAAGGTTCTTCGCAAGCTCCACATCTGTAAGCCTGTCGCCGATTACAAAGGAATTTTTAACATCATAATTTTCTTCGTCAAAATAATGTTTCAACATGCCGGTGCCTGGTTTGCGCGTATTTTTATTTTCATGAGGAAACGTGCGGTCTATCAAAACTTCAGAAAAAATAATTCCTTCGTTTGCAAATGTTTTGATCACAAAATTTTGAATCGGCCAGAAAGCATCTTCAGGAAAAGCATCCGTACCCAGGCCGTCCTGGTTCGTTACCATCACCAAATCATAATCGAGTTCTTTGACAATTTTGACCAGGTATTCAAACACATGAGGATAGAATTCGAGTTTTGAAAAAGCGTCCAACTGGTTGGTCACGGATGGTTCCAGGATGAGCGTTCCATCGCGGTCGATAAATAAAAATTTCTTAGGCATAATTTTTTAAAGCGTTTATTAATTTTTGATTTTCTTCTTCGGTTCCAATTGTTATCCTGATGCAATTTTCACACAACGGCTCTTTACTTCTGTTTCTCACAATGATCCGGTTCATTAATAAGTATTGATACAGTTTGTCGGCATCATCCACTTTTACCAAAATAAAATTAGCATCAGAAGAATAAATAATTTGCACAAACTTAAATTGTTGCAATTGATCGTGCACCCAATTTCTTTGCTGCACAATGTTTTTAATGTTGTTGTTTACTTCTTCAATATTTGCAAGGGCTTTTATCGCGAGCTGCTGTGAAGATTGATTGATATTATAAGGCGGTTTCACTTTATTAAAAAGATCGAGTATGATTTCTGAGGCAAAAGCGAGACCCAGTCTTAGTCCTGCCAATCCCCATGCTTTTGAAAGTGTTTGCATCACGATCAGATTTTCATATTCTACCAGTTCAGGAATAAAAGTTTTTTGCATCGAAAAATTGATGTAAGCCTCATCAATCAATACCAATCCGGAAAAATTATTCAGCAATAATTCGATGTCCATTCTGTTGAGGTCATTCCCGGTAGGATTGTTCGGAGAACAAATAAAAAGCAATTTGGTTTGTTCATCTGTCGCGGATAAAATTCCTTCAACATCCAATTGGAAATCGGGTGTCAGAAACACTTCACGGGCTTCAACGTCATTAATGTTTGCACACACTTTATACATTCCATAAGTAGGCGGACAAATAATGACGTTATCTTTTTTGGGCTCACAGAAGATTCGCAATGCAAGATCAATCACTTCATCACTTCCATTGCCAACAAAAATATTTTGCGGCGGCACACCCTTTATGTTTGAGATCTGTTGCTTTAATTGCCATTGCAAAGGATCGGGATATCGATTGTAATTTTCCTCAGATGGTGAGCCATAGGCATTTTCATTTGCATCAATAAAAACTTCTGCATTGCCGCGGTATTCGCTACGTGCGGAAGAATAAGACTTTAATTTTTTTATGTTTTCCCTTACCAACTTTTCTACGTCAAATTTTTCCATCCTTTATTTTTTTTAAACGAATACTTACTGCGTTTTTATGTGCCGCCAATCCTTCGGCAGCAGCCATTTCTTCAATCGCTTTCCCGATATTTTTAATTCCTTTAGTGCTTAATTTTTGAAAGGTAATTTTCTTTACAAAACTATCCACCGAAACGCCGCTGTACGTTTTTGCCAAACCATTTGTGGGTAAGGAATGATTGGTGCCGGATGCATAATCACCCGCGCTTTCCGGCGAAAAATTTCCTAAAAAAACACTTCCGGCATTTTGAACTTTTTCTGCCAGCTCTTCCGCATTCTCAGAAGCAATGATTAAATGCTCCGGCGCATAGTTATTCAAAAATGCAAAAGCATCTTCTGTATTTTCTATCACCACAAATCTCCTGTTCAAAAAACTTTTTTCAATGGTTTCCTTTCTTTCAAGAAGTGGTAATTGCTGATGGATTCCGGAAATAACATTTTCGATTATTTCTTCGTTGGCCGCAACAAGAACCACCTGACTATCGCCGCCATGCTCTGCCTGGCTCAACAGATCTGCTGCAACAAATTCCGGAATGCAGGTATTATCAGCATAGATTGCTACTTCGCTTGGCCCTGCAAGCATGTCAATAGTAACACCCTCAATATTTACCAGCTTCTTTGCGCAGGTTACATATTGGTTCCCCGGACCGAAAATTTTATCAACTTTCTCAACAGTTTGCGTTCCATATGCCATTGCAGCGATCGCTTGCGCACCGCCGCCTTTATAAATATTTTTTATGCCCAAAATACTGGCAACAAATAAAACTACGTCATTCACATTACCATTCATATTTGCAGGAGTGGTGACTAAGATATTTTTGCATCCTGCAATTTGCGCGGGAATAGCCAGCATCAATAAAGTGGAAAACAAAGGCGCGCTGCCGCCGGGAATATACACCCCGACTTTCTCAACAGGCACACTTTTGCGCCAGCAAACAACCCCTGAAGATGTTTCTATTTTTTTTATTTTTTCAAACTGGTGCTTGTGAAATTTTTCAATATTTTTTTTTGCCAGAAGAATGGCTTTCTTCAAATCTTTATCAATCTTTTTTGATGAATCTGCAATTTCTTCATCAGTTACCCATAAAGATTCAGGCGCAAAACCATGAAACTGTAAAGAATAATTTTTTACCGCTACATCACCCTGCGCCTTTACTGTATTGATGATTTCCAAAACAGTTTTTTCAAGGTTCTGTGAATCGATTTGTGGCCGCGCTGTTAATTCAGACCAGTCAGTTGGGGAAGGATTTATGATAATTGCGTTCATAATATTTTTTCTTTTTTATAAGCCGAACTGTTTTTATGAAATCATTTTTTCAATCGGCACCACCAAAATTCCTTCTGCTTCAAACACTTTTAATTTTTCAATTACCTGCCAGAAATCATTTTCATTTACCACGCTTTGGATACTGTTCCATCCTTTTTCTGCCAAAGGCACAATTGTCGGGCTTTTCATTCCGGGCAATAAGGCGCAGATATTTTTTAACTGGTGATCCGGCGCATTCATCATGATATATTTATAATTTTTTGCCGCTTTTACCGCATCTATTCTCAACAATAAATTATCCAGAATTTTTCCGTTTTCTTCATCCAGGTTTTTATTGGCAACCAGCGCCGCTTCTGAATTTAAAATTACTTCCACTTCCTTTAGGTTGTTCGTAAAAAGCGTGCTGCCACTGCTTACCAGGTCGCAAATAGCGTCGGCTAAACCAATGCCAGGCGCTATTTCTACCGATCCGCTGATCTCATGAATTTCTGCTTTCAGATTGTTTTCCTCCAAAAATTTCTTCAACAAAACCGTGTAAGATGTTGCAATTTTTAAACCATTCAAGTCTTTTAACCCCGAATATTTTAAACTTTTAGGAACTGCAATACTCAGCCTGCATCTTCCAAAACCCAG
>JAICYZ010000104.1 GCA_025933935.1 Chitinophagaceae bacterium | reverse complement strand
TGAAAGATTTTTTTGATGTTCCGTTGAATGTCTACCCGGTTGGGCGGTTGGACTATGACAGTGAAGGTTTATTAATTTTAACTGATGACAAAAAACTGAATCAGAATTTACTGGATCCGCTACATGAACATGAAAGAGAATATTGGGTGCAGGTAGATGGAAATATTTCTGAAGATGCAATGGATGAATTGCAAAATGGAGTTCCGATAAACATCAATGGAAAAATGTATCGCACAAAAAAATGTGTGGTAAAAAAGTTTAACGATTCTCCAAAAGTGAGTGAAAGAAATCCACCAATTCGTTTTAGAAAATCGATCCCTGAAAGCTGGGTAAAAATAATTTTAAGAGAAGGGAAAAACAGGCAGGTGCGTAAGATGACGGCTGCCGTTGGCTTCCCTACTTTAAGATTGATCAGGTACCGGATTGAAAAAATTACCCTGGAACATTTACATCCGGGTGAAATGAAAACAATATCTAAAGCGGAATTGTATAACTTGCTGGAAATTAAAAAAGAAAAATAAAGATGGTAAAATCAATGACAGGATTTGGAAGGGCAGAACAAACAATTGGTGATAAAACGTACCTGGTGGAAATAAAATCACTGAATGGAAAACAACTGGATGTCAATTTAAAAATTCCTCCGATCACAAAGACTTATGAATTTGATATCAGGAGTTTGATACAAGAGAGTTTGTTGCGTGGCACTATTGAATGTTTAATATTTATTAAACAAAACGGTTCCACAAAACCGGTTGTAATCAATACAGATCTGATCAAATCTTATTACAAGCAGATTGAAGTTCTTGCTGATGAATTATCGATTGATACGAACTCTGTTTTAGCAGCTTTATTGCGATTACCGGAAGTAGTATCACCCAGTAATGAAGTTTTGGATGAATCAGACTGGAAACACCTGAAAGCCGTGATAGAAGCGGCGTTGCTGGAATTGAATACGCACCGTATTGAAGAAGGAAAATCATTGGAAAAGGAACTTCGGTTACGAATAAAAAACATTCAACAACAGGAAGATGCAATTGTGAAGTTGGAGCCCGAAAGAAGAAAAAGAATGAAAAAAGAATTAATTGATCTTTTGGAAGAAAATGCCGGAAAAGAGAATTATGATGCCAACCGGCTTGAACAGGAATTGATCTATTATATCGAAAAAATTGACATCCGCGAAGAACAGGTACGCCTCAAAAATCATTGTGAATATTTTCTTTCGATCCTTGATAATGATGAAGAAGCGAAAGGGAAAAAATTGTCTTTTGTAGTACAGGAAATAGGTCGTGAAATAAATACAACCGGCTCGAAAGCTTATGATTCGCAAATACAAAGAAGCGTGGTACTGATGAAAGATGAGCTGGAAAAAATAAAAGAACAGACTTTTAATCTTCTTTAATTTGCTGTTTTCCTTCAACTAAAAAACAAAGTATTTTTGTAAAAAAATCAGCTTGAAAAAATTCTATTTAATCATATTCCTTTCTGCGATTCTTGTCTCGTGTATCAAGATAAACCTTTTTGAAAAACAAGCTGTAATTCCGTCCCAGCAATGGTTTTATAATGATGTTCCGCAGTTTTCATTTCATATCGATGATACCACTTCCCTATATAATGTCTATGTCGTTTTGCGCCACACAGATCTTTATGAATACAATAATATCTGGCTTAGGATCGGTTTAAAAACTCCGAAAGATTCGATGCATTACCAAAACATAAACGTGGTGTTGGCAACAGATTCAAAGGGCTGGATGGGAACCGGGATGGATGATATTTTTGAAGTAAGGAAAAATATTTCTGCTTCCCCATTTTCTTTTAAAACTGCCGGCGATTATACGTTTTCTGTTGCTCAGATCATGCGCGAAAATCCGCTCAATTATATTCTGAATGTTGGCATCAGGGTTGAAAAAGTAAGTATGTAAATTTGAGTTACTTTTATCGAAGATTCTTTGCTGCTCTGATATTTTCAAAAAACTTTGAAAAGTATGGCTTACCGGATTCTCAAAAGTAAATTAATCGTAAAACCACTCCGGGTGATTTATGTTTTTTATTGGTTTTTACTCGCTTACATTCTTGCTGCTCTGATTTTCTGGTTTATTGCGCTTAATAAACAAAACAAAGAACTGGTAAATTTCAGAATCCAGGGAATTGAAAGCAACGAAACAAACCGGCTTAAGGAAGAAAAAAGAATTGAATTTGAAGGACACAGAAAAATTGCCCAATACATTGGTGAAGGAGTTACTTTTTTATTGTTGATTTTAACCGGTGCCGTTCTGGTGTTCAGGTTTATAAAAAAGCAATTGGTCCAATCGCAACAACAGCGAAATTTTATGATGGCAATTACACACGAATTGAAGACACCAATTGCCGTTACTAAATTGAATCTCGAAACGATGCAGATCCGGAAACTGGAATATGGTCAGCAACAGAAATTGATCAGAAGTACGATCCAGGAAGCAAACCGGCTGAATACATTATGCAACAACATGCTTTTGCTAAGCCAGCTGGATGCCGGTGGCTACACGCTCACAAGAGAAAAAATTGATATCGCCACACTCGCCAATGATTGCGCAGAAGATTTTATTGCCCGCTTACCCGACAGAAAGATCCAGGTAGATATTGAAGACGAAGCAATTATTATCGGCGATAAACTTTCACTGCAACTTGCCATTAACAATCTTTTAGATAATGCCCTAAAATATTCAGGAAAAGACGATGTAGTTTTGATAAAAGTATTTAAGGAAAATAAAAGAATCAGGCTCCAGGTGATCGATACCGGTTCAGGAATCAGTGCAAAAGAAAAAGAAAGAATTTTTGAAAAATATTTTCGTGGCGAGCAAAGACAAACAAAAGGCACCGGTTTAGGCCTATATCTTTCTAAAGAAATTGTGAAACAACATCACGGGGACATATATATGACAAACAATACACCTCGTGGATGTATTTTTGAAATGCAATTCAGGTCAAAAAACTAGCAACAAAATCAATTTTATGCCAACAAAAAAACATTCAATCTTACTTGTAGAAGATGAAGAAAATTTACAGGATACTCTTAAGTTGAACTTTGAAATCGAAGGCTACGATGTTACTTCTGCTTATAATGGAGCAGATGCTTTAAAAGTAATCCATAATGAATATTTTGACCTGATCATTTTGGATGTCATGCTTCCGGAAATAGATGGCATCAGTGTCTGCGAAAATATCAGACTGAGTAACACAGAAATTCCGATCTTAATGCTCAGTGCAAAAAATCAAAGTGCCGATCGGGTTTTAGGATTAAAAAAAGGCGCTGATGATTATTTAACCAAACCATTTAGTCTTGAAGAATTGCTAATCCGGGTGCGGATTCTGATCAATAAAAGTAAAAAAATGTCCGCTAAAGAACCCATCGCGGAAGAATATGATTTTGGCAAAAATCTAATCAACTTCAAATCCCTGGAATGCACTACCAAGGCCGGTGAAGTAGTGCCGCTAACAAAAAAAGAAGCGATGCTTTTAAAACTGCTGATCGAAAATAAAAACGAAGTTGTAACCCGCGAAAAAATTCTACAATCGGTTTGGGGTTATAATGTTTATCCAACAACCCGCACTGTCGATAATTTTATTTTAAATTTCCGAAAATATTTCGAAGAAGATAGTCGTAACCCACGCTATTTCCATTCCGTAAGAGGAATCGGTTATAAGTTTACCAACAACTGATTTTTAAAAATCAAAGGAAATTATAAATCAGCTTTATTTATCCTTTTGCTGAACTCTTATCAAATCAGCCGGTCATTTTATTTATAAAGTGAAAGTGAATCTGCGCAAACGATTGTTTGGCCCGTTATTTATTTTAATGTTTATTTTTAAAAAATAACCCATATTGCAAACGGCACTTCATAATAAAAGATTCAATAATTTTTGGTAAATGGAAAAGAAATTACTTCTCTTTGTTTTTCTCATTTCAGGCTTTTCAGTTTTCTCACAGGATATCAGGCGCACCAACTGCGACAGTTGTTGGAATCCCGATTCTCTTGGAAATCATCGGGTCGTTGTTGAGTTCGACGACAGTGGAAATGTTGCAAAAGCTGATATCGAATGGCGAAGAAGAGATTTTCATCCTGAACTAAAACGAATCATTGTTGAGGACGCAAAGACGCATCAAAAGGTGTTGAATGTAAAAACTGCATCGATTACCCGCGAGCTTGGAGAAATATATTTTGAACCTCTTTCCGGCAAAGGAATTTATTTCATTTATTACATGCCTTACAAAAATGAAGGACGTTCCAATTACCCAAAGGGTGTTTACCTGAATCCGGAAAATACCGCTTCTTCAGAATGGTTGAATACGCTTGAAAACAATAAAAATATTCCTCTTGCAAAAGTTACAGAAATACAGTCCGTGAATGCCTTCAATAGTTTTTATCCAATGGAAATTATTGCCGCAAAATCTGAAACAGAAAAAATTATTAAACAAAATAAAAACCAGCCGTTTTTAATATTTCCTGAAGACCGTTTGCATTCTATCAAAATGAAAACAGATTTACCGGAACGATGGATAGAAAAAGCCGATAAAAGTTTGTTTACTGATACAGCAATGAAAGGGGAAAATTTTGCTTATCAATTAGGCATTTATGCTTTAGAAGATCTAAAAAATATTCAGGTTCATTTTTCTGATTTACAAAACGAAAATGGTAAACTTATTTCTTCAGAAAAGATGTCTTGCATAAACACCACCGGCACTGATTATCAAGGAAAGCCGATGCAGAAAACAGTGAATGTTGAAAAAGGAAATGTGCAGGCATTGTGGTGCCTTATAAATATTCCTGAAAATACTTCTCCCGGAAAATATACAGGAAAAGTAATTGTGACAACAGACAATAATTCAGCTGCCAAAGAAATAACTCTTTTGCTTGTTGTAAAAAATGAAATTGCTAAAAATCATGGCGTAGATGAACCATGGAAAATGACCAGGTTAACGTGGCTGAACTCAACGATGGCGCAGAACAACACGGTTATCGCTCCTTATATCCCATTGAAAGTTTCCGGGAATGAAATCAGTTTGTTGGGAAGAAAAGTCATCCTGGATGAATCAGGATTGCCCGCACAAATAGAAACGTTTTTTACACCGGAGATGACCGGATATCAAAAAGAAGCAAATAATCTTTTGACTGAAGCGATTCATTTTCATTTTACAAAAAGATCGGACAAGAAAAATGTTTCATTTCAAAAAGGTGGTGTAAAATTTACGTTGCAACAGCCTGGAACTGTCGAATGGACAGCAACAAATACTTCCAATGATTTGCAAATGGATGTAGAAGGCTCATTGGAATTTGATGGTTTTGTTTCTTATAAAGTAAAAGTTACCGCGCTCAATGATATTGATTTAAGCAACATTTCAATGCACATTCCTTTTGAAAAAAAGGAAGCAAAATATATGATGGGTCTGGGTTTAAAAGGAGAACAACGGCCTGATAGTGTTTTGTGGAAATGGGATGTCGCCAACAAAAACCAGGATGGCGCCTGGATTGGAAATGTAAACGCAGGATTGCATTATTCGCTGCGGGATGAGAATTATGTGCGTCCGTTAAATACCAATTTTTATTTACAAAAACCTTTGCTGCTGCCCACTTCATGGGGAAATGAAAACAAAGGCGGGATTGACATTTTTCAAAAAGGCAATTCCATTTTATCAGATAATTACACCGGTCCGAGAAACATGAAGAAAGGAGATGTATTGTATTTTAATTTTAATTTACTCATCACTCCTTTTCATCCTATTAATACCGATTTTCAATGGGCAAACAGGTTCTTTCACGCATACAAACCGATTGATACAATAAAAGCAACCGGCGCTACCATCATCAACATTCATCATGGTACAGCCATTAATCCTTACATCAATTATCCTTTTATCGCCTGGAAAGCAATGAAATCGTACATTGATTCTGCACACGCTGTTGGATTGAAAGTAAAAATTTATAACACCATTCGCGAACTTTCTGACCATTGTTATGAAACATTTGCTTTAAGAAGTTTGGGACATGAAATTTATTCTTCTGGCAAAGGCGGTGGTTTCAGCTGGCTGCAGGAACACATCGGTTTTGATTATATTCCGGGATGGTTTGTGCCCGAATTAAAAGATGCAGCGCTGATCAACAGTGGTATGAATCGATGGCATAACTATTATGTGGAAGGAATGAACTGGCTCACTCAAAATGTAGGTATTGATGGAATTTATCTCGATGATGTTGCCTTTGATCGCGTTACCATGAAACGTATCAAAAGAGTTTTGACAAAAGATGGCCATCCGGGAATTATTGACTTGCATTCTGCCAATCAATACGATAAAGCGGACGGATGGAACAACAGCGCGAATTTGTACATGGAGCACTTTCCGTATCTGAACCGTCTATGGTTTGGAGAATATTTTGATTACGAACATAATTCTCCGGATTTCTTTTTGACAGAAGTAAGTGGAATTCCATTTGGCCTGATGGGGGAAATGTTGCAGGGCGGCGGCAACCCGTGGCGCGGAATGATCTATGGGATGACCAACAGAATGCCGTGGAGCGACAACGCCGATCCACGTCCAATCTGGAAAGTATGGGACAATTTTGGAATGAAAGGAAGTGAAATGTTTGGCTATTGGAGCGACAATTGTCCTGTGAAAACGAGCAACGAAAAAGTGCTCGCGACGGTTTATAAAAAGAAAGGAAAAGCATTAATTTCTATTGCAAGCTGGGCGAATGATGATACAGAAGTAATCCTAAAGATTGATTGGAAAAAGTTAGGCATTAATCCGGCAAAAGCAACAATCACAGCGCCAGCTGTAAAGAATTTCCAACCTGCAAGAACATTTAAAATAAACCGAAAAATTCCAGTTGAAAAGGGAAAAGGTTGGATGTTGATTATAAAATAAAAGAAACCTTTGATAGAGGAAAAGGTTGTCAAAATTAAAATCCATATTATTTCTTGCTGTACTGAAAAATTGAGAAATATTTTATGGAATACTTACTGTTTTTGAAGTCACCGTATTTGCACTAAAATATCCCAAAGCACCGCCCGAAATATTGCTGGTTGGATTGGCAGGGGCCTGACTTGAAAATCCGCCGCCCGAGCCGGAGATCTGCTGCAATTCATTCAGGTATTCGTAAACCGGCTTATCAATACAATTCATTTGTACAGTTAAAGTAGTTCCTGATCTGATATCGGAACTGTCGTCGTAAATCACACGACTAATATATCTTCCATCCGATAACCGATCGCTAAAAACGGAATTACCTCTCCCATTCGCCAATTTTTGTCCATTTATGTACTCTATAAACTGGTAATAATTCTCAACTCCCGCAGGATCTTGGAAATTTGCAACGGCATACAGCGCATCTTTTCTTCCCAGCAAAAATGTAAGAGAATCCAAACGAACCCTTTCCGGCATGGTTGATAGGGAAGTATAAGTTTTCCCTTCAGCAGATACAAACAATTTGTACGTTTCACCCATTTTCCCGCTGATTTTATGAGTTGCGTATGTTCCGGCGTTTGTTTCTTTTAAAGTATCTGTTACCCCATTTCCAGATATAGTTACAAATGCTCCGGATACGGGCGGAAAATTATTATCTGAAGTAAAATTCACAGTTTTGGCAATAGTTACTGTATAAGGGCCGGGTTTGTTATTAATTTCACCGGTAATTACGATTTGACTACCGGCATTATTCAGCTTCACATCTATTACTTTTTTGCAACCAACAAAAGCACAAACAAATAAAAACACAGACGCTAAGTTTTTTATTTTTAGGTGTTCCATGATCCTTTAAAATTTGAAATTGTACGTAATAGACGGCACCCAACGGAATAAGGAATATTGAACTGCCTGCGTTTTTTTTGGGTTTGCAGGATCATCCTGAAACTGAATAAAATAAGGATTTTCCCTGCCATAAACGTTATAAACTGAAAAGGTCCAGCTTCCTTCAAACTTTGCTGTTTTTTTCGATTGCAAAGTAGCGCTTAAATCCATTCGGTTGTATGAAGGCATCCGGTAACCATTTCGCTCTGTATAATAAAAAACGGTATTCCCGTTTACCTCGTATTTGCCGGATGGCCAGGAAACAGCGTTGCCGGTATTATATACAAAATCACCGGAAATGGTCCATTTTTTTCCAAGACTATAAATAGCAACAACCGCTACATTATGCGTTTGATCCTGATTCGCCGGATACCAGGAATTATTATTTATTCCATCAATTTTTCGTTCAGTGCGGGATAAAGTATAACTCAACCATCCGGTGAATCTTCCATATTTCTTCTTGGCAAATAATTCTAAACCATAAGCCCTTCCTTTTCCATAAACCAATTGCGATTCCACCGTTTGATTGGCTACAAGGACCGCACCGTTTTTATAATCAATTTGATTCTGCAAAATCTTATAATAAACTTCTGCTGAAAACTCATAATTGTTGTTGACAGTACTGCGATAATAGCCTGTAGAAAACTGGTCAGATATTTCCGGCTTTACATTGTTACTGCTCGGGATCCAGACATCGGTTGGATTGCTTCCGGTTGTATTAGAAAGTAAATGAAGATTTTGAACATTCCGAGAATAAGAAGCTTTTAGCGAACTTGATGTGTTTACTTGAAAAGTAGCAGCCAATCGCGGTTGAAGATTGAGATAAGATTTTGCAATTTTACCGGATGAATAATGAACAGTATCGGTGATATTTCCATTGTTGTCGTAGGAGTAAAAATCTCCCGGCCCTACCAGCCCAAAAGCAGAAAGTCGTAGTCCGCCATTAAATTTCAAACTGTTCGAAACGCGCCATTCATCAGAAAGATAAAGCGCGGCATCAAAAGCATATTTATCCTGCAGTTTAAGCGGATTGTAACTGGATGTGATCGAAGTTTTAAATTCGCCAGGTGTAAAAGTGTGATGAGTCAGATTGAAACCAAAGTTTACCTTGTTTTTGCTTCCCGCAAAATATTGCAAATCTTCTTTCAGCGTCAAATCTTTTATTCTAGAAAGCACGGAAAGGCTGTTGGTGGTTTGATTGATGCTGATGTTATAATCGTAATTGCTATAAATAAACGATGTATTGGAAAATAATTTGCTGCTGAAAATATGATTCCATCTAAGGGTCGCAGTGGTATTGCCCCATCTGATTCCAAACTGGTTGCTGTAACCAAGATCATCTTTTCCAAAATAGCCGGATAAGTACAATTTATTTTTTTCTCCGAACTGGTAATTTGCTTTGGCGTTGATGTCATAAAAATAAAGAATGCTTTTATTGACATCGCTGTCTTTTGATAGTTTCAAAAAAAGATCGGCATAAGTGCGACGCGCACTGATCATGAATGAACCTTTGTCTTTTACAATTGGCCCTTCTATATTTAATCGTGAAGATATTAAGCCGATACCGCCGCTCACTTTATAATCTTTGTTATTCCCATCATTCATTTTTATATCAAGCAATGAAGACAAGCGGCCGCCGTATTGCGCCGGCATATCGCCTTTGTAAATCGTTACATCTTTTATTGCATCAGAATTGAAAGTAGAAAAAAATCCAAGCAGGTGAGAAGCGTTGTAAACGGTTGCTTCATCCAGCAGAATAAGATTCTGATCAGCACTACCACCGCGCACATAAAAGCCTGACGAACCTTCACCGGCTGATTTTATTCCCGGGAGTAACTGGATGGTTTTTAAAATGTCTTTTTCGCCAAATAATACCGGAACATTTTTTATTTCTTCCATCGACACTTTTTGCATTCCCGGTAAGGTTCGGGTAATATTATCACTTCTCTTTCCGAAAATAAGTACCTCTTTTAATTCGGTGGTCTGCGGCATAAGTGCAAGAGCAACCATTTGGTCTTTTGTTAAAGAAACCTGCACAGTATCATTTTTATATCCTGTGAAACTGGCAACAAGCGTGTAGGTATTTTCCGGAGCAGTAATAGAATAAAAACCATAAGAATTGCTTAATACTCCGGTGCCACGGTTTTCCAGCAAAATAATATTCGCTCCGATCAAGGTCTCCCCTGTCTTTTCATCTGTAACTGTTCCACTGATGGTGAGTTTTTTTTGGGCAAAAGATGCAAACGCTGCCAATAAGGTTACGATTAAAAAAAATCCTTTCTTCACAAAAAATGTTTGAAACTGAGGAAGTAAAATTTGATGTAAAGCTACTTTTATCTTTTAATATTTATCAAACAGAATGGATTGATGGCAAAATACGAATTGAGGATATTTCTTTCTTTACTGAATGCGTGCTAGTTCAGCGGTTTTTTTAAAATTATGGATGATATCAGCAATATCTTCTTCCATTGAAAATGCATTGTGAAAAATATTGCTGATATCATCGTTCGTCATAATTTTCTTTCATTTACTGTTCCGGAAGCAGCTCATTGCTTACTTCGACGATCATAAAATCCTTTTTGCCGGACGGCACATTCCAACTCACCGTTTGCCCTTTTCGGAAGCCGATAAGTGCTGTGCCGATTGGTGCCAAAACAGATACTTTTCTCTGCTTGATGTCTGCTTTTTGTGGCAATACGATGGTGATTGTCATGTCGCGCTTTGTTTTCAGATCTTTAATAACAACCGTAGAATTCAGCCGCACAATATCGTTCGGAAAATTTGCTGCATCTACTATTTCTGCTTTTTTTATTTCTTCATACAATTTGCTGAAGTTTTCTTTTTCGTTTACCTGCATTCCCTGCAGGTTTTTTACGTAACCGTTTAATATTTCAAAATCGTTTTTTAAAAGTATAACCGGTGCCGCTGTTTGTGTAAGTGTTGCTGTTGACATAATGGTATTTGTTTTTTATAGTTTATGATTAAATAAAGTTTGTGCTCAGGTATTTTTAGTAGAAAAAATAAATTGCCCCTTTTGAGGCAAGGGAATTACAAGATTGACGAATCAAAAAAAGATGTAATTAACCCCGTAACTTTACAAGATGGTACGGGGCGAAAGGTTCTAAGACTTTATACCTTGAAAAGAAAAGAATATCAGAGCGATAATCTTTGTTAAAGTCAGTGCAATCACACACACACACAGATACATCTGCGCTGTTAAAAGAGAAATCTTTTATGTATGGTGCCTTTTGCATTGACTGATAAAAGTACGAAAAGAAATGATAATGGCAAAATGGAAAAATTAAACGCCTGCATTTTGCTCTTCTTATTTAAACTTTAAACATACCACAAAAAAGGCAACACTTTTAAGCGTTGCCTCAGAAATTGAACTATGAATTTAAATTTATTAAGGCTTATCCCACCAAACCCTTGAATTGTCTGTATCTCCTGCTGAAAGTTTAGATACAGCAGCTTTATAATTGATGCCATTTAAAGTAGGTTCATTCGCGGGGTATTGATAACGCCTTGGAATTTGTTTACTTTGATTTACAGCATTAACAGCTGGGATCAGTTTTGGATACCCGGTTCTTCTCCACTCAGACCATGCTTCAAATTGTTGATTGGGGTACAATGCAATCCATTTCTGTGTGTTTATTTCCCTGATTGGATCAGAAGAAAAGGCCGTTAACGGATTTGAAATATACGCGGCATATCTCGCATCATCATATACACCCCATTGTTCCCATGATGCTTTAATTCCATCATTATAAAGTGTCTGAGCATTTTCGCTGGTCCAGCCAAGTTGTGCGGCTTCGGCTCTGGTAAATTTCATTTGAGCAGCAGTAATAATTTGTCCTGGAGCGGTGCGCGATTTTGTGGCATCACCCATTAACGACCAGTTTGGATGTGCATTTTCCCATGTAAGCAAATCATCGCGCTTCAGGCCATAAGGAATACCGGAATATGAACCACTACCATTTTTTGTAAAATATACCGCTGTTCTTGGATCATCATAAGACATTAAAGTGTCAACAAATGTCTGGCTTGGCGCATAGTCTGCGCGGCCGTCAAACTGGGCATTCCATGGATTTCTATAAGTATCATCAGAAAGGTAGTTATAAACTACATTATCCGAATTATTGTCTACGAATCCAGCCGGATCATTCAAGGCTTTTTTAAATTCGGTAGCTGCATAATCAGACGCACCGGGGTAGACTTTAGAGAGTCTTAAGCTCAAAGTCATTCTCAGTGAATTTGCAAACTTTTTCCAACGGGCGGCGCTTCCATTTAGCAAGATATCACCCTTAACAGCTGCACCGCCATCAAACTGAGCAATGGCTTCGGTGAGTTCTTTGATGATATCTTTGTAAATGGAATCCTGTGGCGTATAAGAGGCCGCTACTTGTCCCTGTAAAGCATCTGTATAAGGTATATCACCATACATATCAGAAACCATCGCAAAAAGATACGCTTTGTAAATCCTGGCAACGGCTATTTGATTTGCATTTGAACCACTATTGGCAGCATACACTTTTGTCTTTTCATCCCTATTGTATTGAATTATTTTTTGCAAATCTTCTAAAGGATTTACATAAAATGTTGCCCAGTCTATCTGTGCCATCGCATATTGCGCCTCATCCGGATATTGAGTCTGCATAAGCCATTGAACATATAAAGTTGGATTTG
>JAICYZ010000133.1 GCA_025933935.1 Chitinophagaceae bacterium | reverse complement strand
TTGAAATTTTTGTAGCTCAAAAACATCTCTGATTTTCTAAGACCTTTGCAGGTCCTTTTTTACAGCAAAGTAACAAATAACGCTTATTGTTATTTTACCTGAAACCTCATTGATTAAACCTTGTTTTTTTTGATTCAAAGTATCTTACTTGTTTCTTTCGTGAATAAGAGTAAAGGCTACCGATGATTTTACAGCGGCAGATGAACATCTTTTCCTGAAAATAGTACCGCTTATGTAAATCTTTTATCAATTCCAGTTTGCCTGTTATCGCTATGCCCTAAATATATATCTTTGAAACCTTTAAAATAATTTGCTTTAAAACCTAAAACTTTTTCAATGATCAAAATTAAATCCTTCTTTATCTTTTCATTTGTTTTGATAAGCTGCTTTTCATTCGCGCAAAGTGAAAAATCGGTTTATAACGAACACGATCTTTTTAACCCGAATTTTTATCCTTCTTCTGTAAACGAATACCGGGCTGCTGACGGAGAGCCGGGCGTAAAATACTGGACGAACAAAGCAAGTTATAAAATCAACGCTACGCTGGATACGGCTAAAGATGCAATCAGTGGAAGTGTTACTATTTATTATACAAACAATAGCCCGCAGGCTTTGCCGTTTCTGTGGCTTTATTTGGATCAGAATCTTTTCAACATGGATTCACGGGGGCAGGCAAAAGCGCCGGCCACAAGGAAAAGCCGCTATACAAATGTCGGTTCAACATTTCAAGGCGGATACAACATTAAATCAGTAAAATTGGTTTCTACAGAAAAAGGAAAATCCGCGTCATCTGATGTGTTCAATCTTATTTCTGATACACGCATGCAGATTCGCCTCCCAAAGAAACTGGAGCACGGTCAAACTGCAGAAATAAAAATTGACTATTCTTATAATATTCCACAAGACGGAAGTGATCGTACAGGAGTTTTACAAACTGAAAATGGTAAGATATATGCCATCGCTCAATGGTATCCGCGCATGTGCGTGTATGATGACATTGAAGGATGGAATACACTGCCATATTTAGGCGCAGGAGAGTTTTACTTGGATTATGGCGATTTTGATTATTCCGTTACCGCTCCTGCAAACCTGATCGTTGTGGGTTCCGGTGATTTACAAAATCCAAAAGATGTACTGACATCCACAGAAATCAAGAGGATGGACGAAGCGAGGAAAAGCGATAAAACCGTAATGATCCGCAGTGCTGATGAAGTAACCAATCCTGCTTCCCGTCCACAAAAAGGAAATATTACCTGGCATTTTAAAATGAAGAACTCGAGAGACGTTTCGTGGGCAGCTTCAAAAGCATTTATCTGGGATGCAGCAAGAATCAATTTTCCTTCTGGTAGAAAAGGGCTTGCTCAAAGTGTTTACCCGGTAGAATCTAATGGCAATAATGCCTGGGAACGTTCAACAGAATATGTAAAAGCTGCGCTGGAAGGATATTCAAAAAGATGGTTTGAATTTCCATATGATAATGCAACGAATGTCGCTTGTAATATCAATGGAATGGAATATCCGGGAATTGTATTTTGTAATTCAAAGTCAAAAGGAGCAGGGCTTTGGGGCGTTACAGATCATGAATTTGGTCACACGTGGTTCCCAATGATTGTTGGCAGCAATGAGAGAAAATATGGCTGGATGGATGAAGGTTTCAATACTTTCATCAACGGGCTTTCTACACAGGATTTTAATAACGGTGAATATGTTCGCAAAAGACAAAATAGTGGTGCGATGTACAAATTTATTTTCGGCCCGACCAGTGAAACGGTGATGAGCGAACCAGATGCATTGCAGGAAAAAAACATTGGTGTGGCATTATATTTCAAACCAGGCTATGCATTGGATCTGTTAAGAAATAACATCCTTGGCCCCGAAAGATTTGATTATGCTTTCAGAACATATATAGATAGATGGGCTTATAAACATCCAACTCCATGGGATTTTTTCCGCACAATAGAAAATGTGGGCGGCGAAGATCTCGGCTGGTTCTGGGAAGGCATGTTTATTCACAATTACAAACTTGACCAGGCAATTACGGATGTAAAATATGTGGATAATGATCCGGCCAATGGTGCTTTGGTAACAGTTGTGAATCTTGATAAAATGGCCATGCCGTTATATCTTCAGTATCAAACTGAAAGTGGAAAATCGGATACGTTAAAAGTTCCCGTAGAAATCTGGCAGAATGGAAATACCTGGGTTCAGAAACTGGATACAAAAGAAAAACTGAAGTCTGTAACGATAGATCCGGAGCATGTTTTTCCGGATGTGGATGTGGATAACAATACGTGGACGCCTAAACCGTAATAATTATTAACAAAAAATAAAATGGCTGATAAGACATCGTCTGATCAGCCATTTTTAATTTTAGAGCGCATTGCACCAAATTGTCAATTAATCAATACTTTTGCACCCTTTTATGAAACCAATCAGCGAAATATTTCCTTTATTAACTGAACCAAAAAAAATTGCCATCACCTTTCACCAAAAGCCTGATGCGGATGCCATGGGTTCGGGATTGGGCTTGTATAATTTTTTGATTCAGTTTGGCCATGTAGTTACCGTTATTTCTCCAACAAATTGGGCCGGTTTTCTTAGCTGGATGCCAGGTGCAAAAAAAGTGTTGGACTTTGAAATGCAGAATGAAAAGGCGTTGAAAGCTTTGAGAGAAGCCGAGTGGCTTTTTTGCCTTGATTTTAATGTTCTTAGTCGCGCAAGAAATATGGAGCCGGTGATTGCAGATTTAAAATGTACCAAAATATTAATTGACCATCATCAGCAACCACAAACAGAAGTTTTTGATTATGGAATCAGTGATACGGAAAAGAGTTCTACTGCAGAAATGGTTTTTGATTTTATCATCAACAGTGGCCATGCTGAAAAAATAAACATCGAAGTTTCAGAATGCCTGTATGCTGGTGTAATGACGGATACCGGTTCATTTAGATTCAATTCCACGTCTGCCGATGTTCATCGCATGATAGCGAAATTAAAACAAACAGGATTTAATCATAGCCAGGTTCATGAAAATTTGTTTGATAATTTCATGGAATCAAGGTTCCGTTTTTTTGGGAATACGCTGCTAAACAGGATGGAAATATTTTATGAATATAACACCGCGTTGATTGCTATTCCTCAAAGGGATTTAATAAAATACAATGTAAAAACAGGAGATACTGAAGGTCTGGTAAATTTTCCATTAAGTATTAAAGGAATCAAGCTGGCAGCGGTAATTATTGACCGCGGTGATGAAAGAAAAAGTTCTTTCAGAAGTAAAGGTGGTTTTGATGTAAATACTTTTGCGCGAAATTACTTTAACGGCGGTGGACATTTCAATGCCGCCGGCGGACGAAATACAGAATCATTAGAACTCGTGGTAGAAAAATTTAAAAAAGCGATCAAAGAAAATAAAGAACAATTAAACAATTAACCATTTATAAAAAATCAAACATGAACAAAACAATTTGCCTGGTTGCCGCGGCTTTTATCATTCTGGCGTCGGGCTGTAATGAACAAAAATTTATAAAAGACCCGGATGGCACGGAACATAAAATTATCTCTAATTCAAATGGTAAAAAAGCCGTTGCAGGAGATTTTATGGAAACGAATATGTTTGCAAAATACAAAGACAGCCTCCTTTACAGCAGCGTTGATGCCAGCGCTCCTCAATTTATTCCTTATGATACCGTACAACTTCCTCCATATTTTAGGGAAATACACGAAGGTGACAGTCTGGTAATCCGGCAATCAACAGATTCACTTATAAAAGCAGGGCAGGCAGCGCCATTCATGAAGAAAGGCGAATATATTTACCGGACTTTTAAAATTGTAAAATTATATCCTTCTAAAGAAGCAGCAGATAGTGCAGCTAAACCTTTTGAAGCCGCAGCAAAAATTTACAACAAGAAAAAGACCGACGAACAAATTGAGAAAGTAATTTCCTCCAACGATTCTTTGGTAAAAGCAGATGATAAAATTATCAGCGATTACATGGCAAAAAATAATCTGAAAGGAACCAAAACCAAATGGGGAACTTATGTAGTAATTGACAGCGCAGGCACCGGCCCAATGATTGGTAATAATGATGTAGCTGTTGTAAACTACACAGGACGCACATTTGAAGATAGTACCTTTGATTCTAACATCAATCCTAAATTCGGACATCCGGAACCGTTATATGTAGACATGAGTCAATATCGTGTTATTCCCGGATGGATTGACGGTTTGAAACTGATGCAAAAAGGAAGCGTAGGAAAAATAATTGTTCCTTCCTACCTGGCTTATGGAGCAGGTGGACGGCCACCAAAGATTGCCCCTAATTCAAATCTCGTTTTTGATATCAAAGTAACAGATGTAGTAGATCAGGAAGCGTATCAGAAAGAACAGGAAAAGGAACAACAGCAAATGATGCAGCAACGCCAGATGATGGAGCAAATGCAAAGGCAAATGCAGCAGCAACAACAGCAACAACAGCAAAAAGGAAAATAATTTATTATTAAAAAGCAACGCCGGATATTGAAATGTCCGGCGTTTTTATTTTTTCCTCAACAGCCACTAGTATTCCAAATAGAAATGTGTCATATTTGTCTGCTTGTTGGATCCTTTCTCAAGATGGCAAATAAACTTCCGAGTAAAAGCTAAAAATAATGCTTTACTCTTAGATTTACTGTTTCCCGTAAGCTTCCAATAAGGTAACTGCTTCACGTGCTTCTTTCACATCATGCACACGAAGAATCGAAGCACCATTTAATAAAGCAATTGTATTTAAAACGGTTGTGCCATTCAACGAATCTTCTGCAGTAATTTTTAAAGTTTTATAAATAGTAGATTTTCTTGAAACACCTGTCATTATTGGTTTTTCAAGCATTTTAAATACCTGGAGATTTTTTAATACACGCAGGTTTTGAGAAATATTTTTTCCAAAACCAAAACCCGGATCAATAATGACATCATTGATGCCGGCACGCTTGCATTCGTCAATTTTCAGGATAAAAAAATCAAGAATCTCTTTAACGACATCTTCATAATGGGTTTGATATTGCATCGTTTCGGGCACACCTTTCATGTGCATGCAGATGTAGGGAACTTTTAATTTTCCAACGACCGAAATCATCTCTTTGTCCATCTCTCCGCCGCTGATGTCGTTTATGGTTGACGCTCCTGCATTCACACATTCTTCTGCTACTTTTGCATGATAAGTATCTATTGAAAGAAGGACATCAGGAAAATTTTGCTGAATGATTTCCATTGCCGGTAATAATTTGTTCAACTCTTCTTCTGCAGAAATGCGGGTGCTTCCCGGCCTGGTGCTTTGGGGACCAAGATCTAAGATATCGGCGCCTTCATGGATCATTTCTGCTGCTTTATTTTTTATTACATCAATTCCTGTTAAACGGCTTCCGGCATAAAAAGAATCATCCGTAAGATTCAAAATGCCCATCACTAAAGGCTTTTCGATCATTATTAATTTCCCTTTGCAATTGAGCGAAAACATTCTGTTTTTAAGTTTAAATTTGGCGGTAATTATGAAGCAAGTTAATGAAGTTAATACCGATCTGCAATTTGACGCTGCAGTAAATAAATGCAGGGAAATATTTTTTAAAAAAACCAAAGACTATGGTACTTCCTGGCGGGTGTATCGTAGTATTTCTATTGCTGATCAAATTTATATAAAAGGCAAACGCATCCGTAATATCCAGGAAAAAGGTATGCAAAAAATTGAGGATGACATCAAAGGAGAATTTAAGGGTATTTTAAATTATGCTGTCATCGGACTAATTCAATTAGATATTCAGGATCATGGTTCCGGGGATTTCGGAGAAGAATTGCCTTTGGATGAAACCATGAAATTGTATGATGAAAAGATTTGCAGCGCGAAAAATTTAATGCAAAATAAAAATCATGATTATGGCGAAGCATGGCGCGATATGAGCCAGGAAAGTTTTGTAGATCTTATCCTAGCAAAGATTTTGCGGATAAAACAAATGATCCGCAATGAAGGGAAAACGTTGGTGAGCGAAGGAATTGAATCCAACTTTTATGATATTTTGAATTACGCGGTTTTTGCTTTAATATTATCAGATTAACTGGCAGTCTTTTTCAAAATATTGCCGGAGGAACAAAACCTTTTTCATCATAAATTCATTGTTTTTTTTAAATAAATTAAAATGAAAATTTTAGTAAACATTTGCCGTGTAATCGTTGGTGTGCTTTTTATTTTTTCCGGATTGGTAAAAGCAATGGATCCACACGGACTGGCCTATAAAATGCAGGAATTTTTTGAAGTATGGGCTACCAGTGTTCCATCGCTTGCATCATTCATGCATTGGCTCAGCGATTATGCCCTGCCTTTTGCTATCATTATGATCACGCTGGAAATCGTAGTTGGCGTTGGAATGTTGCTTGGTACGTGGAGAAACTTTTTTACCTGGCTTATTTTATTGCTGATTATTTTCTTTGGATTTTTGACAGGTTATGCAGCGCTTTCGGGCAAAATTGCTACATGTGGTTGTTTTGGCGATTGTATTCCTTTAACTTCCATACAATCATTTATCAAGGATCTCATTTTATTTGTGTTGATCTTGATTGTATTATTTGGAAGAAGATACATTGTGCCCGTCTTGACGCCGGCGATTAATGTACTGCTGATCATTATTTCGATTGCTTTGGTTTTGTTTTATCAATGGTATGTTATGCGCCATTTGCCTACTGTTGATTGCCTTCCATTCAAAAAAGGAGGAAACATTTTGCAGCTGCGCAAGATGCCTGCTGATGCGGTTCCTGATAAAATGGAATATCGTTTCGTATATCAAAAAGCCGGTAAAAAGGAGACTTTTACCGTGAAAGACCTGCCTGATTCTACCTGGAGTTTTGTGAGCCGGCAGGACATTTTAATTGAGAAAGGTAAAAATAACCAGCCACCAATCAAAGATTTCTCGCTAAATACTTCTTCCGGTAATGATACAACGGAAGCAGTTTTGAGCTTAGACGCTACCTATTATTTGTTTTTTGTAAAAGATGTTTCAAATACAGATTATTGGCTGGATGCTTTTACCCAATTATATAATTATGCAAAAAAGAATAACCGCCTGGTATATATTGTAACGACAAATATGAAAGATGCCAATGATTTTTTCAATAACCGGAACAATTTTAATGTGCCGGTTTTCAATCTCGATGCTACCGCATTTAAAACCGCAGCCAGAACGAATCCTGAGCTCTATTTAATGCATGGACCGGTAATTAAAGATAAATGGGGTTGGGCAGATATTAAAGACGCAGTAAAGAAATAAATACTGCGATTTTATGTCTTAGTAACATTTAAAATTCGCGCTTTGAAAAAAATTGGTGAATGATTAAGGAAAGTTGCTTGAAGGAATTCTTGAGGCAAGCCAGCTTTCTTTCACAGGAATAATCCAGTTCTTTAATAATTCTTTTTTTGTGAGGATGGTGTTATTAAAATACAAAGTATCGGCAGTAATCAGTTCATTCTGAATATAATAATTGACTTCCGACAGAGGTAATAATTGCACCTTTTCTTTTATTATGAAAGCGAGTGTTTGCCTGTCAAGAAGCTCTACGTGATAATCCTGTTCGATATTTTTAATAAATCTTAAAATAGAATCTGTGCTGCAACCGCCTACTTTTACGAGGGTTTCGTCAGCCATAATGATGATAAACTGGCCAAAAAACAGATTGGCAAAACCTTTTACAGGACTTCCATGGCTGTTCCATTCTTTTGTGAAGTTTTCAAGCGTCTCTTCAAGCTGAAGAGCTTCTTTCATGGTAAAAATCCGGTTGCATTGGTAAATCCAAACCCTGGAATTGTTGTCAAAGTCTTCAGGAATCAAATCTTGAAAATGAATATTCATAGCGACAAAGTTAAAAAGTATTTTTAAAGAAAGAATTTTTTTCCATAAGTATTATTTTTCTATTCTTTCAAAACAACCTAAGATTTTTTTAAAATTTTAATAATTTTCAAATGTTTCTTTAAATTATAAAAAAAACCTCAAACTTTTTTTCATTTGAGGAATTTGTGTTTAAAGCTTTTAGGCCAGTTGACCAAGTCTTTTTAAATAATGAATGTGTGATAAAATTGCCTGGCGCATTTTTGGAAATTCTATATAATTGACGCCATATTCGCTGCAGGTTTTTTTAATGATTTTGCTGATTTCAGGATAATGAACATGTGAGATTCTCGGGAATAAATGATGTTCAATCTGAAAGTTAAGCCCGCCTAATAACCATGAAATGGTTTTGCTTTTTGTAGCAAAATTTGCAGTGGTATGAATTTGATGAATTGCCCATTCATTTTCTATTTTTCCGCTCACTTCCGTAGGCATTGGAAAATCTGCATCTTCTACTGTATGTGCGAGCTGAAACACAATACTGATCGCAAGGCCGGTAACCATGGTTATAATTAAAAATCCGACGATCCAGTCTCCAAATCCAATTAACATGATTGGCAAAACGACAAACATAAATGCGTAAATTGCCTTTGCTGCCCAGAAGGAAATGTGTTCGTAAATCGTCATTTTTCTGATAGGAACCACACCGATCTTACGCTTGAAATATTTTTGATAATCTGATAAGAATATCCAAACCAAATGTAAAAGAGCATATAGAAACCAGAAATAATATTGTTGAAAACGGTGTAATTTCATTTTCTTTTGTGTAGTGGCAAAACGAAGCCAGGGGCGCGCTTCAATATCATCATCCACGCCATCAATATTGGTAAAAGTGTGGTGAATGATGTTATGTTTCATGTTCCACATGATAGCGCTGCCTCCAAGAAAATTTAAAGAGGCGCCGGCAGCTTTATTTAAAAATTTATATTTACTGAAACTTCCGTGAGCGCCATCATGCATTACATTAAAACCAATTGCTGCAGTTAATAATCCAAAGAAAATACATTCAGGAATGGCAATCCACACGCCCGGCGTAAAAAATACGAGGTGAGTATAAATGGCTAAATATAAAATGGTGAAAAGAGAAGCTTTGAAAAGTAAGGCGAAATTGCCCGTCATTGGGCGGTTGTGCTCGGTAAAGTATTGAGTCACCCGGTTTTTCAAAACCAGGTGAAAATCATCTTTGCCTTGCAGGAATTTGGGTGTTGACATTATTGGTTTGTTGATTTATTGTTTTTTTTATTGTTTCGTTATGCAATTTTTTTGCCGTTTTTTTTATAACGTACTCACGTTACATTTTGTATCAATGCATCAAAAGAATTTATTCCGATCATTTTTTTGGAAATAAAACCTTCTGCGTGTTTTACTCCGATCATCTTTCCAAACATTTTTGAACGGTTTATTACACTTTCTAAAAATTCGGGTGTTGAAATATAAGTTTGCGGTTCGGCATCATTTGGCCCTCCTGAAAAAAACTGGGTTTTAAATGCTTTTATTGCTTTCACTTTTTGCTCAATCACCTCTGAAATATCGATCACAAAAGACGGAGTAAAATACATATCCTGGATATAATTAAAGACATATTTAGGCCTCCAGACTCCCTGTTTTTCGCTGCCGGCAAACGTTTCTATTTTTCTTAATCCTGCAAGAAAAGCTGCATCAGCAACTAACTGCGCTGACCGTCCATGATCAGGATGCCGGTCATCAGGAGCATTACACAAAATAATTTCTGGTTGGTACTTTCTAAGAACTGTAATTATTTTACGTTGATTCTCCTCGTCATTTTTAAAAAATGCATCTGCCATATCCAGGTTTTCTCTTACATCTGTTCCGAGGATTTTTGCTGAATTTTCCGCTTCCTCTTCTCTTGTTTCGCCAGTGCCGCGTGTACCCAATTCCCCACGGGTTAAGTCTATGATTCCTACTTTTTTTCCTTTATTTTTTTCGACTAATAATGTTCCTGCACAACTTAATTCGATATCATCAGGATGAACGCCAAAGGCTAAAAGATCTAACTTCATTTTATACGTAATTCAGAATACCGGGAGCTTAGATAAATAAGTGAGCAAAGTTATGCTAAAAAAACCTTGCGATTACACTTTTATGATTTTATACAAGTGATTCGATTCATGATTGTTTTTATATAGAAACCTGCATACATCAAATGTTTTATTTAGGAAAAGATTGCATTGGAGATGTTAAATGACACGCATTGCAAATACCCTTTGCTCTTGAATAGCACATATTATCTTTACAAAAAAAAATGATGAAAATAATACAGATCATACAATTTCTCGAAGGGATTGCTGCATTGAGTTTGCAGGAAAACTATGATAATGCTGGGCTCATCATTGGAAGTAATGAAACAGAATGTACCGGCGTCATCACTTCGCTTGATGTTACAGAAGCAGTGATAGAGGAAGCGGTGCGGAGAAATTGCAACCTCGTTGTTGCCCATCATCCGGTTATTTTTCGG
>JAICYZ010000397.1 GCA_025933935.1 Chitinophagaceae bacterium | reverse complement strand
GCTGCTTCTGTTCCACACGTAAAAGGAATTGAAAAATGTTTTGTAAGAAAGATGGGATTTGATTATTATGTCGATATTCATATTGAGGTGGACGGACAATTAAGTGTTGCTGAAGGCCATCGTATTGCTCATTTGGTAAAAGACACGCTTCTTGAAAGCAATTTAAGAGTGACAAATGTTTTAGTGCACATAGAGCCTTTCAATTAAATAATTCTGTTCAATTTTCCAGGTAAAAGAAAAAAATGGAACCCCGATATATTACATAACTCAAGTGAATTTCTAATTCATTTGAATTATTTTGGATTCTTAAAATTTAAAAAGCCCGTAAATAGTGGATTTACAGGCTTCGTTAATCTGTTTTGAATGTTGTTTTGTCGGGTAGACAAGATTCGAACTTGCGACCCCACGCCCCCCAGACGTGTGCGCTACCGGGCTGCGCCACTACCCGTTTTTTGAGTTTTGCAAATCTAAGTTAAAAGAAGATTTAAATGATACAACTGAATCCACGACGTATAAGAAAGCAGAAATAACGAATATTTGTTCGTTTGTTGAATTATACGCCAAACGAACTTCCACAACCACAAGTGGTATTTGCATTTGGATTTTTGAAAGTAAAGCCTCTCGCGTTTAATCCTCCTTCCCAATTGATTTCCATTCCGTGTAAATAAATTAAATGTGCAGGATTAATAATACACTGAATTCCCTCTATCTCGTATACTTCATCTTTTCCTGTTTTGTTTTCAAAGCCTAACAAATAAGACATACCTGAGCAGCCACCGCCTTTTACACCGATGCGCAAATACTTGTGTGAGTTAGCCTCATTATTCATTAACTTTTTTATTTCATTTACCGCGTTCTGTGTAAGCATAACCGGCGTTTTTTGAATCGTTTCCATAAATACATTTTTTGAAAACACAAAATTACAATTTAAGAATCTGAAAATATGGAAATGTAGAAATGTGCAAATGTGAAATTTAAAAAATCGATTAATCGATTATTTAAAAAAATCGGCCAGTTCGTTTTCTGTAACTATTTTTTGCTCGCCGGTAGCCAGATTTTTTACTATACAATTTTTTTCTTCCATTTCTTTTGATCCGATAATGACAGCAAAGGAAATGTTCTTTTTGGTAGCATATTTAAATTGTTTGTCCAGCTTTACATTTTCATAAAACAATTCACAACTGATATTTTTATGCCGGAGTTTTTGCACCAGGTAAAAAGCGTGTTTGCTTTCTTTTTCGCCCAGGTTAAAAAATAAAACTTCTGTGGCACGATTTAATTCTTCAGGGAAAAGCTTTAATTCTTCCATCACATCATAAATGCGATCCAATCCAAAACTGATGCCGACTCCGGGCATGTTGGGAACACCAAATAAACCAGTCAGATCATCATAACGGCCGCCACCACCAATGCTTCCCATCTGTACATTTTTTGCTTTCACTTCATAAATGGTGCCGGTATAATAATTTAGTCCGCGCGCTAAAGTAAAATCCAAAATCACTTTATTTCCTGCCTGGCTAATTCCATCAGGTGCGGTTTCTTTACTGTCATCATTCTTCAAAAAATCCAAAATAGATTTCAATTCTTCTATTCCTTTTTTCCCGGTTTCAGATGCGCCGATCAACACTTCTATTTTTTCTAATTTTTCTGAATTAGAACCTTGGATATTGATATAATTTTCAATAATTGAAATGCTTTTTTCTGATAATCCGGTGGCTTTCAATTCTTCTTTTACTTTTTCAATTCCAACCTTTTCGAGTTTATCAATCGCAATGGTAATCGCAGTCATATTATCAATGCTGTCGCATACTTCAGCAAGTGCATACAATATTTTACGGCTGTTGATTTTTATCTCAACGTCTATTTTTAATTTCTCAAAAACATCTGCATAAATTTCTGCCAGTTCTACATCGCTGATCAATGAATAAGTGCCGGCAACATCTGCATCGCATTGCATAAATTCCCTGTAACGCCCTTTCTGCGGGCGATCTGCGCGCCATACAGGTTGAATCTGGTAGCGTTTAAAAGGCAACGTTAATTTTCCCTGGTTCATGGCCATAAACCTGGCAAAGGGAATGGTAAGGTCATACCGCAAAGCTCTTTCCGTTATGTTTTTATTGTTTTTGCCCGAAAGAATGTGCTCAAATTCTTTTATTACATTTTCTCTTTTAGAAGGATTGTCTAATCCATTATTCAGGATCTTAAAAATCAGTTTATCGCCTTCATCACCATATTTTCCCATAAGTGTTTCCAGATTTTCGAGGGAAGGTGTTTCCAGAGGTTCAAAACCATACAATTCAAAAGTTTCTTTGATGGTATCGATAATAAACCGGCGCTTGTGGAGCGTTTCAGCAGCAAAATCGCGCGTTCCCTGTGGCAATGTTGGTTTCATATGTATTTCTTCAGCCTTATTTATTTTTTAAAATGGCAAAACTATTATTTAATTGTTGGAATGTTTATTGTTTGCTTTTTTTATGGCAATTATTAGAAATTATAATGAAATGGCCATATGACCTTATGGAAAATGATCATTGCTGCATCTTCGTTTCTGAAAGGAATG
>JAICYZ010000218.1 GCA_025933935.1 Chitinophagaceae bacterium | reverse complement strand
TTATCAATTAGTACATGCTGATGAAGAGATTAAAAACATTTCTGTTAGCGAGTTGCCAGAGGAGTTACAAAATAAAATATCGCGCGCCTTAGATGATTATGAAAATGGAAGATATATTACTCATGAGCAGATGAAGGAAAAAGTATCGCAATGGCTTACGAGTTAGTTTGGTCTGCAGAGGCAGAAGAGGATTTTAAAAAAATAATTCTTTATTTGAAAGAAGTATGGTCTGTTCAATCTTCGGAAAAATTTGTAAAACGAACTTATAGAAAATTAGAAAAACTTTGTACAATGCCAATAGGCAGGAGAACATCTAAGATGCGATTTACATTTATAAATTCGACCGGAAAAATGCACTGTTTTTTACCTTAGAAAATAATTACCTCATTCTGTTAAGCATTTACCCATACAAAAAGGATATCAGTAAGAGCAGGTATTATTGAATATTTATTTTACAAAATCAAACAATGTAGCGGTAAAAACACCGCGCTCCCTTTTCTTAAAAATCGCTTTCCAGTTGCCATTGTATTTTAATAAAGAAGGAACCAATAAATTCCCCACTTTCGTCATCTGAACTTGCATGTTGACATCAAAATCATATACGCCCGCATCATAACTCAAAGAATAATTTCGCGCGACGATTTCAAACGTTTTTTCATTGAACCACGTAGTCATTTCATCAATCACTACATCACTTTTTTTATTGCTCTTCACTTTTATTGAAAACACGTAACATGGAATAGAATCAAACGCTTTATAGTCAATATCCATATCATAATCATCCGCCATTGAAGGATCAAAAATGGCGGTTTTGTTGCTGATAAAAGGCAGTCCGTTTATTCGTTTTCCGGGATTAAAAAACAACATTTTTAATTGCTCCTTATGCTTTTCCATTCCGCTCAATCCATTGGTGGAAAATTCGTGACCTTTTACAATATTAGTTTCTCCGCATACAGAATCTTTTGTAAAAAATAATCCGGCATACATCTGTGCAGTATAATAATTAAAATTGCCTCCTTTATCAAACATATCGCCCGTAACCGTTTGATTTATTGTTGCCATTTTACGACAATTACCGGTTCGTATTTGTTTCGTTTTACTTCTCAATGAAGCCAACATATTTCCATTTTTATCCAGCATTCTGATATCGTTTAATGCTGTATATCCAATGATGCGAAGGTTGCGGAAGGCTTTATAAAAAGTAGTATCATTTTTTACCCTTTCAATAAAAGAAGCAACGTCTAATTTTTTGTTGACGACGATTTCGGAAAGCGTGATAAAATGCTCATTCACTTTTACAGTAGTATCTTTCTCCTTTTGGGCAAAAAGAAATTGTGTATAAGACAGCAGAAATAAAAGGGTAAAGATCTTTGCCACTCAAAAATGTGAATAAATGTATGAAAATGTAAATGGATGAAAATGGGAAAATTAATTACATAGGTTCAGTAAACACAGAAATATTGGTAATGGTGATTTACGGTTAATTATTAAAAGACATCCGGTAATCTACTGAAACTTTTCCTTTTGATATGTCATTCAGCTTGCGTTTCAATAAACTTTTTTTCAACGGTTTTAAATAATCAATAAACAATTTGCCTTCAATATGGTCGTATTCGTGAAGAATTACGCGGGCGGTTATGCCATTGAAAGTTTTGGTATGCTCCACAAAATTTTCATCAAAAAAATGAATAGTCACCGTTTCTTTTCTTAAAATATCTTCTCTTATTTTTGGAATGCTGAGGCACCCTTCATTGTAGGGCCATTCTTCGCCATCAGTTTCCTGAACTTTTGCATTGATAAAAACGCCTTTATACCCATCATCGCCCGGATAATCGTCTTTTTCATCTTCTTCAAGGTTGTCAAGAATCTGGATGCTGTCGATCACGAATAAACGAATATCTTTATTTACCTGAGGTGCTGCCAAACCGACGCCCTTACTGTTGTACATGGTTTCCCACATATCTTCGATTAATTTTTGCAAACCCGGATAATCCGGTGAAATTTGCATACCTACTTTTCTTAGAACCGGGTTTCCATAAGCTACAATTGGAAGAACCATAAATTGTTTATTGAATTATTATTATTTGAATGCGAATTTACACGATTTCATTAATTTTTGTTTTTCATTCAATTTGTAAAAACCGTAAAAAACACAAATTTTTAATAAAAACCGGGTAATAAAAGTGCATTTTAGAAAAATGCTTCGGGCAGTGAGCAAATAAATAGCAACGATTCCTATTTTTTTTCATTTATTATTTGCAGCGTTTTAGTATCCTTCATACCATTGAAAAATTTATTCAAAACACGCTGAAAGACTGGATTTGGATCAGGCAATGAAGAAAATAAGGTCATCGACGATTTTAGTTTTACATCATCAGGGCTCCCAAAAACCCGGTGCGCATCATTGGTTTTCAGTTTAAGTAATTCGTTACAAATATCAAGAAGCCTTGGTCCCAAAAACGGGTCGTTTAAAAACGCCTGCGCTTCCTGCGTATTTTTAATAGAATAAAACCTGGAAGTTTCGCTAAAACCTAATCCATGAATTTGCGGGAAAATATACCACATCCAATGAGATTGTTTTCTGCCATTTTTAATTTCTGCTAAGGCAGCTGGATAATCCCTTTTTTGGGCGTGGATAAATCTGTTAAGATCGTTTTGTGTGGACATCTTGCTTCTTATAAAAGTTAAACTGTAAAACAAATTTCAGGAAGCTAATTTATTCAAATAATATCAATCCTTCATCAGCAGCAAACAAACAAGTTCTCCGGATTTTGATTTTTAATTTCGCCATTTTTTGAAAAAAAAACCGGCAATATCTCATTGCCGGTTTTGAAATTTTATGAGGTTATTTTTTTATTTAGAATGAACCAATTTTGCCTTTGGTGTCTTCTTTTTGTCGGAGCTGATGCGGGCTGTTCCCAATGGTTTGTCTTTTGCAAATTCAACCAAAATAGGAGCAGCAACAAAAATAGAAGAATAAGTACCGGTAACCACACCGATCAGCATCGCAAAAGAAAATCCGCGGGTTACTTCACCGCCGAAAATAAACAAAGCGAGCAAGGTTATAAATACCGTTACAGATGTCATAATCGTTCTGCTTAATGTATCGTTGATCGCACGGTTAATGATCGATTCTTTAGAAGCGCCTTTCATGTTATGGCTGTCTTCCCGGATACGGTCAAACACAATAACCGTATCATTCATTGAGAACCCGACGACCGTCAGTATCGCTGCGATAAAATGCTGATCAATTTCCAACGGGAATGGCACAATATTTTTGAAGAACGAGAACACGGCAAGTGCAACAAACACGTCGTGCAACAACGAAATAATCGTTCCCACTGAATACCGCCAATCGCGGAAACGCAGGAAGATATAAATAATGATCGCGATGATCGCAAAAATTACCGCCTTAATCGCTCCATTTTCAAGATCCTTTGAAATTACCGGCTGAACCACCTGCGAACTTTGGATGTTATTTTTTACAAATTCAGCTGCAGTAAGATTTGGAGGTAACTGAGCTTTTAACCCCTGGTACAATCGAGCTTCTACAGCGCTATCCGCGTTGTTGACACCTTTCAGATAAGAAGTGGTAATGTTGATGTGCTTGTTATCTCCTACCGTTTTTATTACCGGATAATCGCCATCGAAAGCGATGTGTAATGGATTACTTATAGCATCTCTGTCTACGTTATGATCAAATTGGACTGTATAACTTCTACCTCCTTTAAATTCCACGCCTTTTTCAAAACCATTGAAAAAAGAGCCGATACCAAAAATCAAAACGACAACCGAGATGGCATAAGCCACTTTACGGTATTCGATAAATTTATAGCTGGCGTGCTGGAATATTTTCTTTGAGAATTTAGTAAAATAAATGAAATGCCTGTCTTTTTTTGACATCCACAAATCGGTGATTAATCTTGAAATTAAAATACCACAGAAAAGTGACAGGGAAATACCAAGCATCTGTGTGGTAGCAAAACCAAGCACCGGACCTAAACCAAAGTAAAATAAAATCGCTGCCGTTAAAAAAACCGTAACGTGTGCATCAATAACCGGCGCATAAGAGCGGATGTAACCATCGTGAACCGCCTGGTGGTGACTTTTCCCACGCGCTAATTCTTCTTTTATTCTTTCAAAAATAATTACGTTCGTATCTACAGCCATACCGATCGTCAATACCAAACCGGCGATACCAGCTGCAGTCAGTGTTGCCCCTAGTGCACTCAAAATTCCGACGGTAAACAAAAGGTTTAATATTAAAGCAATGTTGGCGATCCATCCGGCAGTATTGTAATAAATCAACATTAAAATGAAGATCACGACAAAGGAAATGATAAATGCGGTCATTCCACCATTAACCGCTTTCTGGCCAAGTGTAGGACCAACAATTTGTTCCTGTACAATTTTTGCCGGTGCATCTATTTTACCAATTTTTAAAATACTGGCCAGATCCTGCGCTTCCTGAACAGTAAAGTTTCCACTGATTTCGGAATTACCGCCTTCAATTGGACCGTTTACATTTGGTGCGCTGTAAACAATATCATCCAATACAATGGCAATTGGCCTTCCCACGTTATCAGCAGTCAGCTTTGCCCATACGCGGCTTCCTGTTGGTGTCATCGTCATTTTGATTGCCGGACGTCCATGCTCATCATAATCAGCCCTTGAATCTTCCACTCCTTCTCCTTCTAATTTTGCCTTATCAGTTCCGGGAACAGTTTTTATCGCATATAATTCAAAATATCTTTGACCATTTTTCTCATTTTTTTGCTCAAGGCCATATAGGAATTTGATATTCGGTGGAAAATTATTTTTCACCACATCCATCGACAAATATTTATTTGCCAGCGATGTGTCTTTTGCTTCCACACTAGCAATCGCAGAATAATATTGAGGTTTACCGTTTTGTCCCTGTTGTGGCCCTATAAAATGGATCACACTGGCAAGCGGATGTTGGTTGGCTAACAATCTAGCAGAATCTGCAGCCACCTGTTGAGAATTTTTGGAAGTATCCGAAGATAAACCACTCAAGTAATCGGCAAGTGCTTTATCCGCGTCATCGATATTCTTTCCGATTTCACCTATATTATAAACTTCCCAAAACTGAAGATAGGCAGAAGCTTGTAATAAATTCCGAACTCTTTCCGGATCCTGAACCCCTGCCAGTTCAACATTGATTATACCTTTATTTGCATCAAGGTTGATTGAAGGAGAAGCAACTCCAAATTGATCGATACGTTTCAGAAGAACTTTGTAAGTCTGATTAATGGCAGTTTTTGCGGTAGCTTGTAACTGGTTTATTACGGTTTGGTCATCATCAGTTATCTTAATGGTCTTTCCGGCGCCCGCAAAAATGGAAGCTAACTTCACTCCCGGATTTTGTTGCTTAAAAGCCTGCGCAAATAAAGTAATATAATCCTGGTCATTGGTAACCTGGTCGGTATTTGCTTTTTCGGTAGTAGCGGTGGCAAGCGCTTTTAATAATGCCGGATCTTTCGGATTGTTACTTAAAGATTTTAATAAACCATCAAGACTCACGTTTAATGTAACGCTCATCCCGCCTTGCAGATCCAGACCAAGGCTTAATTCATTTTCTTTTGATTTCTGATAAGTAGTTCCCAATACCGGGTAAATCTTATCATCCCTGGTGCTATCCAGGTAATGATGAAATGTTTTCTGAACCAGCACGTCTTTTTCATCTCCGGAAATACCGGGATGGCTTTGGCTGACAAATTTCACTGCCTTTGCTTTCATTTTATTCTCGTGGGCATTAACCACCCAGGTAAAAGAAAGTTGGTAAACAGAGATGAGAATAAGCATAATGGCAAAGAACCACACCAAACCTTTCAGTTTCATAACTTGTTTTAATTTTTAGAAGTTGGCAAAGATAGGGGTTTGGCCTGAAAATTTTAAAGGGGATTATGAGAAAAAGAAAGATATTTTTTTCATAAAATTTATGTCGATAACGGGTTTTATTGCATCGCCGTTTTCCTACCTTCTAAAATTGATTCATAAAAATGGCATTACAATATTAATCTTGTTTCACAACAAAAAAAATAATATTTGATGTTTTTAAATTCGTCCTTTCGCGTTCCAAATTTGCCGGTGAGAAAATCTTCTGCTTTTCTTCAATTTTTACATTTAAAATAGTTATATATAATCTGCATCACATATTGACAAACATGTAGTTAATTCTACATACTTTTTATCAACTATTTGTTTTCCGATAGAATTAACACTTTCCTGTTTTTTATACTTTGTTAATACATAATACACTAAATATTTTTTTAAGTTTTATCAAGTAACTATCCATCACATTTTGTTGTGAGCTGTAATATTTGAAAAAGCCAATTGCGAATATGCCAAAATAACAGGGTCAAAAACAAAAATTAGTTCAGAACGAGTCGCGTTGCTGTACAAAATATCCATTAAATTTAAAATTCGTTATTTATTTAAAATAGAATTAAAGTAATTAAATACACCTAAATATAAATCAACTATTTACTAAATTAAATAAGTCAAAATGGCATTATCCGCTTAACTATGGTTCTAAT
>JAICYZ010000299.1 GCA_025933935.1 Chitinophagaceae bacterium | reverse complement strand
CTCATAAATTGGGTCCCATTTATCAGCGCCAAACCTTCCTTACTTTGCAATTGAATCGGATTCCAATCAAATTTTATTAACGCATTTTCGGCAGACATTTTTTCTCCGTTAATTCTTACCTCTCCTTTTCCAATTAACGGCAAGCTCATGTGTGAAAGTGGTGCCAGGTCGCCGGAAGCGCCAAGGGAACCTTGTGTATAAATAACAGGAAGCACTCCATTATTATACATGTCCATCAGCCGTTTTACCACTTCAATTCCAATTCCTGAATAACCATAACTCAATGATTTTATCTTGAGCATCATCATCAGCTTTACAATTTCATCCGGCACTTCATCACCCAACCCACAAGCATGCGAAAGCAATAAATTTTGCTGAAGTGTTTCTAATTGTTCTGTCTCAATTTTTACATTTTGCAAAAATCCGAACCCGGTGTTAATACCATAAAAAAGCTCATCTGAAGAATTTATTTTTTCATCGAGATAGGCGCGGCATTTCAAAATGGCTTCGTGTGCAGCGTAGGTTATCGAAACTAATTGTTTATATTTTAATAAATGTTTTAATTGCTGAAAAGTAAGCAGGCTTTTGTCCAGCGGAAGGTAGTTATACGTCATGTTTTGATTTAATAACGCCAAATGTAACTAGAAAGGTTTAATGCAGAAAGCTGAATCCGCAAGTCGGCATTTTTATTTCTTTAACAAGAGATTTATATTTGCAAATCTGAAAAACTAATAGCTTCGCTTATTCGCCATGTACAAATTCTTAATCTTCATTTTTTTATTCTTTTCATTTCAAAAAATATCGTTTGCGCAGGATACACTTCCGAAAATAACGGTAACACAACTCGGAAAAAATGTGCTGGTGTCATGGAATAATCCGTTCACAAATGTTACCAATATTAATATTCAACGTTCGGGAGATAGTTTAAAAAATTTCACAACAATTGGCAGTGTTTTGAATGTTGGGCCGGGTATTAATGGATTTACTGATCCTAAAGAATTTATTCCTTCCGATCAATATTACCGTTTGTTTATTTCATTCGAAGGTGGTTCCTATTTATTTTCAAAATCCCATAGGCCAGGTATAGATACTTTGCAGGAGATTCCGGAAATAGAAAAGCCGGTGGCAAAAGAGACCGGCGGTTTTGAGCGAAACATGTTTATCCCATCAAACCATGTTTATACCGGAAAGGATAACAACGTTATTATCTCATTGCCTGATGCGGCCAAAAAAAAATATTCTATAAAATTTTTTGAACCGGATGGCACATTTCTTTTTGAGCTAAAAAAAATACCGGAAACTTATCTCATGCTGGATAAAGCAAATTTTATGCACGCCGGGCTTTTTGTTTTTGAAATTTATGACAACCATATTATTGTTGAAAGGCATAAATTTTATATACCAAAAGATGGGAAACCGATGCCTGCATTGGATATTAACGGTTATCCGCTAAAATGAATACAGTAAAAGCATAAACAGGACGACTTCTTAATTTGCTGTGAGCAGTACTGCTTTATTCAGAATAGTTTGGAAAATGGAAGTTGCAAAAGTTTTGTCGCTTATTTGAAAAGGAATTTGCCTGTTCTTCTGTTTTTTTATTTGAAAACAAAATGCAAAATCTATAAATCAAAGAGTCAATTAATTAATTTTATCTTCTTACCGAGATGCGGGTTACTGCAAAATTCTTTATTAACGGTTATACAAATAAAATAAATACACTTACTTTTAAAGTTCATTTTACCTATTCTTTACTTAAATCTTTTTTATGAAACCTTTTCTTAAAATCTGTTTTGCACTAACTGCCTTAATCTTTTTATTTTCCTCCTGTGGAAAAAATAATGAAGTTGGAAAGACGATACCTTCGGATGCACTTTTTGTGGCGCAGATGAATATGAAATCTCTTGATAAAAAATTATCGTGGGATGAAATAAAACAAACAGGCTGGTACAAAAAAATGTATGCTGATTCTGCTACGAACCCGTGGAAAAGGAAGTTGCTGGATAATCCGTCTGCCAGCGGTATTGACCTCGACGATGCACTGATATTTTTTGTGGCAAACTCAGGCACAGCCCACTATGCAGCTGCTGAAGGAAAATTAAAAAGCGAAAAAGATTTTGAAGAATTCAATAAAAATTTTGACCCATCTGCAACAGTAAGAAAAGAAGGAGATGTAAATTTGTTGACGTTGAAAGATGAAAACGTAGTTGGTTGGAAAGGCGATCGGTTTATTTATGTAATGCACGCAAATACGCCCTCTGCAGAAATGAACAAATGGAATGATTCCTCCAACGCGGGAAATAATATGCAGCAAAATAACCGGGCTGATCTTTCTGCAATTTGCAAGAATTTATTCTCGTTAAAATCTGATAGCTCCCTGGCAAAAAATGATAAATTCGGTTCTTTATTAAAATCAGATGCTGACATTGTAGTGTGGCAAAATACAGAAGCAATCATTAAAAGTTCTCCGGCAATGGGAATGCTTGGTATGTTGAAAATCGACGCATTTACCAAAGATAACATCAGTACTTACAGCGTAAATTTTGATAAAGGAAAAATTGATGTTGATCAAAAAATGTATGTCAGCAAAGAACTTACAGACATTGTAAATAAATACATGGGCAAGTCCATAAATATGGATATGATCAAAAATATTCCTTCTCAAAATGTGTTCGGGTTACTCGCTTTTAATTTTAAACCGGAAGGAATTGTAGAGATGCTAAAGCTTACCGGAGCTGATGGTATTGTAAATACTTATGCACAACAAATGGGTTTCACGTTGGATGATTTTTCTAAATCTTCAAATGGTGATGGAGTAATTGCATTCACCGACTTTAAAATGAGTCCTGATTCCAGGCCCGATTTCAATTATCTTTTTTCTGCTGGTGTTGGTGACAAGGCAAGCCTTCAAAAGATTATTGACGCAGTGAAAAAAACAAGCACACAAATGGGGAAAGATTCACTGGTAAATTATGTGATGAATGATAAAACATTTGTGCTGGCAAATACCAATGCTTTTGCAACTCAATACCTGACCGGAAACAGCAATAATAAATATAGTTTTGATGATAAAATTTCCGGACATCCGGTTGGATTTTTCCTTGATATTAATAAGATTCTTTCACAGTTCTCGAATTTAAACACTGATAAGAATGATAGAAAAGGCATGCTGGATGAAAGTTTGAAGACATGGGATAACATTATCTCTTCCGGCGGAGAATACAAGGACAATGGCTTCGCATTTCACACAGAAGTAAATCTTGTAAATAAAGACACCAATAGTCTGAAACAACTGAATAATTATTTCAACCAAATGTATAACCTGGAAGAAGCACGCAAAGAGCAAAGCACTCAAAGGCTCGATTCTTTGCTGGTGCCGCCGCCTCATGATACTGTAAATGTGAAATAAAAAATTGTTCATAAAAAACCGGTAATGCAGATACAACTGCGAAAAGTAACGCCACATTATATCGAAAAAGAAAAAAGAAGTGATTCGCAAATATGGGATCAGAATATAACCATCAATAAGGGCGAACATTTGCATATTGTAGCGCCTTCGGGCAGTGGTAAAACTTCTTTGATTCACTTTATTTATGGATTGAGGAAAGATTATTCCGGTGCTGTTTTATATGCTAGTACAGACATCAGAATTCTTTCTGTAGAAGATCTTTCTGCTTTCAGGCAAAATAAAATCAGCATTATTTTCCAGGACCTTAGATTGTTTGAAGATCAGACAGTACAGGAAAATATTGAGATAAAACGAATCCTCGATCCATATTATCCTTCAGAGAAAATTGCTGAAATGGCCAGAAGTCTTGGAGTAGAAAATAAATTAAACCAACTGGCAAAAACATGCAGTTATGGTGAACAACAGCGCGTTGCCATTATTCGTGCCTTAATGCAGCCATTTGATTTTTTATTGCTGGATGAGCCTTACAGTCATCTTGATGAAACGAATAGAAAAAAAGCAATGGAGTTAATTTACGCTGAATGCGAAAAGCGTAATGCGGCAATGATCTTCGCTGATTTGAAACCGTTGGATTTTTTGAAGGGGGAGAAGATCCTTTATTTATAGTTTAGAGGTTTAGAGGTTTAGAAGGTTTAGAATTGTTTAGCAATTATTTCTTCAGTAAACCGACAATTATCGAAAATTCTTATTTCCTTTCTATCAAGATAGGATGCCCGGTATTCGGACTATAAACAACTTTGAACAAATGATTATGAACATTGAACTTTGAATCGTCAACTTGCATGCCTCTCTCATATAAAAATATCGAACCTTTTATTATCTCCGGAAAAAACATTTTCTCCAAATGGCTTGGTTATTTCGGTTTGGGAATCGGTGTGTTATTGCTGCTGGTTTCGATGCAGATGTTTGTAAACATTCAGCAATTATTAAAAGAAAATGCTCCGAGGAAAAGCGGTGGCTATGATTTTATTTCCATTTCCAAAACCATTACCAATGAGAACATGGGAAAAGATAATAGTTTTACAAATGCCGATTTATTAAAACTAAAAGAACAACCAACGATTGCAGGAGTAGCGCCACTGATCTCCAATAAATTCAGGGT
>JAICYZ010000017.1 GCA_025933935.1 Chitinophagaceae bacterium | reverse complement strand
TTTTCCAAACAAGTAAATCTCATTTGAATATGCCTGAGGATGATCGCCGGTTATCAGGCTTAATAATGAAGATTTTCCTGCGCCATTACGTCCTTTTAATAACCATTTTTCCCCGGATTCTATTTGCCAACTTAGATTTTTTAAAATAACATTTTCGCCATAATTCAAGTGAATGTTTTTCATTTCAACTATTGTTTTTAATTGAAAATCTTCAGTCAACTCTGGCAATAATTCTGTGTTATAAAATATTTTTGTTTCTTCAGATTGAATAAAATTTTCGGTTTGAAAATTTTCTTTTTCTGCAAAAAAGCTCAGTTTTTTATTTTGAAGAAATGCGATGTTTGTAATAAAATCTGGAATTGGAAAAGTTCCGGGTATTAGAATAATCTGTGTGCCTTTTTGAGAAATGCCTTCCAGCATTTTATTAAGATTTTTCCTTGCGAAAATATCAAGTCCGGTATAAGGATTGTCCAAAAGAAGCAACTGTGGCTGATTTAGCAATGCTTTTGCCAATTGAAATCTTTTATGTTCGCCGCTTGACAATTGAATAAGAGGAGCATCCTTTAAATCTAAAATTCCTAAATCGTCTAAAACAGAATCAAGGTTATTTGTTTGTTTGCCGGCTTCTGTTATTTTTAATAATTCCTCCAGAATTGTTGGCGCATCAGTTGAATCAAAACTATTAAAACGTTGCTGATAATAAAACTCAGATGTGCCTGATAAATTTTTGAATGAATAACGTTGCTCTATTAATTGAATTCGTGTAGCCGTGTCCGTTATACTTTTTAAATCAATATTTCCTGAAAAGTGGATTTTTCCTGCAATCGCTTTTGCTAAAGTCGTTTTGCCGCTTTCAGCATTTCCAAGAATGGTCAAATGCTGACCAGGTAATAATGAAAAAGAAATTCCATCAAGCACAGCATTCTCCTGCATTTTCACTACAAGATCTTTTACTATGATAGATGGCGTTTGCATGATTTATTTTTAAGCAAGTGTCTTTTCAAAATTTATGATGTCCTGCTTTATACTTAATAGATAATCGATGTCATCATAACCATTCAGCAAACAGGTTTTCTTATAATTATTGATATCAAATTTCTCTTGTTCTCCTGTTGCATCTATGGTAATAGTTTGTTTTTCCAGATCAACAGAAAGGGTAGAACCATTTTCGAGTGCAAATATTTTTTGTAAAAATTTATCGCTCACCTGCACCGGAAGCACACCATTATTCAACGCATTGTTTTTAAAAATATCCGCAAAAAAACTAGAAACCACTACATTAAAACCATAATCAAGCAAAGACCATGCTGCGTGTTCGCGTGAAGAACCGCAACCAAAATTTTTGCCTGCAACCAGAATTGAACCTTTGTATTCAGGCTTGTTTAAAATAAAATCAGCTTTAGGTTGTGCTTCATTATTATTAAAATATCTCCAGTCCCGAAACAAATTCTTTCCAAATCCTTCGCGGGAAGTTGATTTTAAAAAACGCGCAGGAATGATCTGATCGGTGTCAATATTCTCTTCCGTTAAAGGAATAAATGTGCTTTGTATATTTTTAAGTGGCTTCATTCTCTTAGTTTACTAATTCTCTCACGTCAGTGATAACTCCGGTAATCGCAGCAGCAGCGGCTGTTAGCGGGCTTGCCAGTAAAGTTCTGGAACCAGCGCCTTGCCTTCCTTCAAAATTTCTGTTGCTGGTAGAAATGCAATATTCTCCCGCGGGGACTTTGTCTTCATTCATTCCCAAACATGCACTACAACCAGCCTGCCGTATTTTAAATCCTGCATCAGTAAAAATAACATCAAGGCCTTCTGCAGAAAGTTGTGCAGCAACTTGCTGTGAACCGGGAACGATCATTACGTTTACGTTTTCATTTTTCTTTCTTCCTTTTATGACGGAAGCTACTAAACGTAAATCTTCAATTCTTGAATTGGTACAGCTTCCGATAAAAACATTCTGAACCGGCATTCCTTTTAAAGATTGGCCTGCAGTCAAGCCCATATATTCCAATGCTTTTATAAGATTTTTTCTTTCTCCTTCATCCGCAATACTTTCAACAGTTGGCACATTTGCGTTGATGGTAATTCCGAGTCCCGGATTTGTCCCGTAAGTGATCATCGGTTCGATCTCCTCAGCTTTGATAGTTATTTCTTTATCAAAAACTGCATCTTCATCAGAATATAATTTTTTCCATTCTTCTAATTTTTCATCCCACGCGTCGTCCTTTGGTGCAAAAAGCCTGTTCTTCATGTATTCAAATGTCGTTTCATCTGGAGCAATCATTCCGCCGCGCGCGCCCATTTCAATACTCATGTTACATATCGTCATTCGAGCTTCCATAGAAAGTGCGCGAATAGCAGAACCTGCATATTCTACAAAGTAGCCGGTAGCGCCGCTTGCAGAGATCTTCGAAATGATATAAAGAATAATATCTTTTGAAACAACACCTTTATTTAATTCGCCTTCAACATTAATCCGCATTACTTTTGGTTTATTTTGCAATATGCATTGCGAAGCAAAAACCATTTCTACTTCGCTTGTTCCAATTCCAAAAGCAATAGAGCCAAAAGCACCGTGAGTAGAAGTATGACTATCGCCACAAACGATTGTCATTCCTGGCTGAGTAATTCCTAATTCAGGGCCTATCACGTGTACAATTCCCTGGAAAGGATGCCCTAATCCATATAATTCTATCTGATGTTTTTTACAATTATCCACCAGTTTTTGAACCTGAAGTCTGCTCAGTTCTTCAACAATAGGAAGATGCTGGTTGATTGTTGGAACGTTGTGATCCGCTGTAGCAACGGTTTTCAACGGTCTGAAAATTTGTTGTCCTCTTTTTTCAATCCCCGAAAAAGCCTGTGGACTTGTTACTTCATGAATGAAATGTTTGTCAATATATATTACATCGGGGCCATCTGGAATTGATTTTACCAAATGTTTTTCCCAGATTTTTTCAAATAATGTTTTACTCATTTTTAAAAGTTAAGTTTTTTGCTTTTGAAAGAGCTATAAGATTTTGCCAACCTCTCTGCCTATTAAGCCTTCTGCATTAGACCTTCTGCTTTCTGATAGCTGCTTGCGATTTCACACAGATCTTCGTCTTCCACTACTTTTTTATGATCAGCTATTTTCAAAAAACGCTCGTATAAAACATCAACATCATTTCGATAAAATTCATATCCCAACTTTTGAAAGCGATAAGCCAGTGCGCTTCGTCCACTTCTTGCTGTCAGAACAATTTTAGAACTGTCAGCGCCCACTTCTTCCGGACTAATGATTTCATAGGTAAGTGTATCCTTTAAAAAGCCATCCTGGTGAATTCCGGAAGAATGTGAAAATGCGTTGCTGCCTACAATGGCTTTATTTGGTTGAACAGGCATGCGCATGGTATCCGATACCAACCTGCTCATCGGATTTAATTTCGTGGCATCTATTCCTGTGAAAAAACCCAATGCTTTGTGCTGTTTGATAATCATTACCACTTCTTCCAGAGAAGTATTTCCGGCTCTTTCGCCCAAGCCATTTATCGTACATTCAATTTGCCTTGCACCATTTATCGCTCCGGAAATGGAATTTGCTGTTGCCAATCCAAGATCATTATGACAGTGACAAGAGATTACAGCTTTATCAATATTGCTGACATTATTTTTTAAATAAGCAATTTTTTCTCCGTATTGATGTGGCAAACAATAGCCAGTTGTATCGGGAATATTTACCGTTGTTGCACCAACTTTAATGACGGCTTCAATTACTTTTGCCAAATATTCATTATCAGTTCTGCCGGCATCTTCTGCATAAAACTCTACATCGTCAGTAAAATTTCTGGCCCATTTTACGCATTGTTCAGCTCGCTTTAAAATTTCTTCACGGGTAGAATTGAACTTACTTTTTATATGAAAATCTGATGTGCCAATGCCCGTGTGAATGCGTGGCCGTTTTGCATATTTCAAAGCATGAGCGGCAGTTTCAATATCTTTTTGAACGGCACGTGAAAGAGCACAAACAGTGGCTTTAGTGATTGCCTTTGAAATTTTTTCTACAGAAGAAAAATCTCCGGGACTTGATATTGGAAAACCTGCTTCTATTACATCAACGCCAAGTTCCTCTAATTGCAGTGCCAACTCAATCTTTTCTTCGGTATTCAATTTGCAACCTGGGACCTGTTCGCCATCACGTAAAGTGGTATCAAAAATTAGTATCTTATCCATAGATTTTTTTTTAGAAAGATTTTTCAGAATTGTTGAAACGATCTGTACTCTTTCGAAATTAGAAAGTTAATACCGTTAGGTCTAAACAATATAACATTGAATTTACACTTCTAAAATGGAGCATAATTTCATAAAAGCGTTATTGGTACTGTATTTGACGTTAATTTTACTACGATGGTCAACAAGCAAAGCAATAAGTTCTTTTTAACTATTTACTTTAAAAAAAATAGAAATTTGCATTATTTCTGCTTTTGCTGAAGTGTTTTTTTCGTTAAACCGTTTGTTTACGAACCAATAATACTTCTAATTTTTTCTTAAGACTTCTTCCTCCTTTTGACAAAAAGAAAAATAACGGGTAAATTGATGTTTGTTTTAAAGAGAAAGCAAGTTGCATTCGGAATGCCCTTTTTAATTTTATCTTTGAAGCAGAACTTGTTTATATTTAAAGAAGTAGTTTTTCTTTTTCATTAAAATTGCTTCAGCTTATTTTATTTTTTATAATGCCCAATCGCTCTACAGATTCTTTATTTCAGTTGATACATTCTCTGCAAAAATCAGAGAAAAGAAATTTTAAATTGTATGTAAAGAGAAATTCTTCAAACAATGATCTGAAAGTCGTACAATTATTTGATGCGATTGATAAAATGTCTTCTTACGATGAAAATGTTTTGATGAGCAAAACTTCATCTATAAAAAAGCAACAACTTCCAAACGTAAAAGCGCATCTTTACCGGCAGATCTTAAGTAGCCTACGACTGCTTGAAAGTAGTGAAAACATTGACATTCAGCTGCACGAACAACTTGATTTTGCAAGAATACTTTACAACAAAGGCCTTTATCATCAAAGCCTGAGGGTATTGGAAAGGATAAAGGAAATAGCAAGCGCAAACAACCAGGTTAATTTTCAAATTGAAGTGCTGATTTTAGAAAAGAAAATTGAAACGCTCCACATCACGAGAAGTATGCAGGATCGCGCCGACCAATTATCAATAGCAGTAAATGACGCGAACGCGCATCTTATAAAACAAACGACACTTTCTAATCTGGCTTTGCAATTATACAGCTGGTATATCAAAAACGGGCTGGCGAGAAACCGGGATGATGAAAATGAGATCGAAGATTTTTTCCAATCTCATCTAACGGATGATATAAAAGAACCGGAAGGTTTTTACGAAAAACTGTATTATCATCAGAGCTATTGCTGGTATGCATTTATACGCCAGGATTACCTGCTCTATTATCGCCATACACAAAAATGGGTGAATCTGTTTTTAGATGAGCCAATGATGATACAAATTGAAACAGGAAATTACATAAAAGGACTGCACAATTTATTGAATGCACATTTTACTTTGAGAAATTATTCAGGGTTTAATAAGACGCTTTCGTTGCTGGAACAATTTAGTAATTCCGATATTGTAAAACAGAATGATAATAATAAGATCCAGGTATTTGTCTACTTGTATATTGCTAAAATCAACCAGCATTTTTTAGAAGGAACTTTTAAAGAAGGTTTAGACATTGTTGGAGAAATTACCAGAAAACTGGAAGAGTATAATTTATTTCTTGACCAGCACCGCACTTTGATTTTCTATTACAAGATCGCTTCCCTTTATTTCGGTGCCGGTGATTTTGACAATGCCATTGATTATCTAAATAAAATCATTAACTGGAAAGTGAATTTGCGGAATGATTTGCAATGCTATGCGCGCCTGCTGCATCTGATAGCTCATTACGAACTTGGAAATTTTCAATTGTTGGAATACCTCATCAAAACCGTCTATCGCTTTATGGCCAAGATGCAAAATCTGAGTTTGGTAGAAGAAGCGATATTTAAATTTTTGCGTAAGTCATTTTATTTGTCAGCACGAAAATTAAAGCCGGAATTTGAAAAATTATTAAACAAGATAAAACAACTGGAGACAAGCAAATTTGAAACAAGGGCGTTTGCTTACCTCGATATTATTTCCTGGCTGGAAAGTAAGGTGCACGAAAAACAGACATACGAAATTATCCACGAAAAATATTTAGGTGGAAGAAAATTGCATCAGCTAAAAAGCCCGTAGTCGCGCTACTCTTTTACGGTGTCTCCGATAAAATAATTTATTTTTCTTACTAACTCATTTGCGTCAAAAGGCTTCGACATGAAATCATCGGCCCGGCAAAATTTTTTAACTTCCTTAAAGTTGGTATGAGCAGAAATCATAATAACCGGAATGTCCTTTGTTTCCGGAGTTGATTTTAACGTATTGCAAATGTCAATTCCATCTATGCCTGAAAGGAAAACGTCGAGCAAAATTAATTGTGGTGAAAACATCTTTGTTTTCGACAAAACTTCCTCACCTTTTAGTGTGGTCATCACTTCAAAACCGTACCTTTTCAGAATTACCTCAACAACCCATAAAATATCCCTGTTGTCGTCAACGATGAGTACGCGATTCATATATAATAAGTTTAATAAAAATCAATAAGTTTAAATTGTTTTTTACTACAGTATTTTGGTTTATGGACCGGATAGCCTGTTTATTTTGTCAAAAGAAAACATACAGTTGTAGTAATTATTGGAACTTTTCCTTCATATAGTGTGCCATAATTATGATAATTTCATGATAATTTTTTTTCTCAATTATACTGGGAAGAAAAAGTGGAAAAATTCTGAAAAAATTAGGAATTCTATATTATAATCAATTAAATATATAGTATTTTTACTGAGACACTGGAGATTTTTATTCCCACTCTGTATCATTTTGAGGAGCAATGGAAAACAGGAATTATGATAATTTGTTGATCTGCTGTGAATTTTTCCCTTGCGATTTTTTATAATCCTTATAAAAGAGAGCAAATACTTTTCGCAGCGTTTTGCGATGCATTTCCACCTTCCGAAAGCAACTGTTTTAATGCTGAATAATCGTTTTTAAGCTGTTGTTTTTTTTGTGAATCAAATAGAACATTGTTTAATTGTACAGTTATTTTTTCAGAAGTAAGATCGTTTTGAATAAGTTCTTTTACTACTTCTTTATTCATGATCAGATTTACCAGTGAAATAAATTTCAATTTTACCAAACGCTTCGCAATCTGGTAAGAAATGTTTGACGCTTTGTAACAAACAATTTCGGGAACACCGAATAATGCGGTTTCCAGGGTAGCGGTTCCGGATGTTACCAAAGCTGCCACAGACTTCATTAAGAGCGAGTACGTTTCATTTGAAATCACCTTTACATTTTTGTAATCTTTTATAAAGCCTTCATAAAATTCGTCTTCAATGGAAGGCGCTTTGCCAACCACAAACTGATATTCCGGTAAGTTTTTTGTTGCCTGAAGCATCACGGGAAGTTTGGCTTCTATTTCCTGTTTGCGGCTTCCTGGAAGCAAAGCAATGGTGTTTTCTGAAACGTGGATTTCCGGATGATCTTTTTTAAAATCTTCTATCACTTTTACCAAAGGATGTCCAACATATTCCACTTCGTAATTCCATTTTTTATAAAAATCTTTTTCAAATGGAAGGATAACCAGCATTTTGTCAATATACTTTTTGATATTTTTCACCCGGTTTTCTTTCCATGCCCACACTTGCGGAGAAATATAAAATACGGTTTTGTACTGATTTTCTTTAGCCCATTTCGCCATCCGTAAATTAAATCCCGGATAGTCAATGAAAATGATCACATCCGGATGAAATGCTAAAATATCATTTTTGCAAAATTTAAAGTTCTTTAAAATTTCAGGAAGATTTTTAACTACTTCTGCAAAACCCATAAAAGCAAGTTCCTTGTAGTGCTTTACCAATGTGGCTCCTGTAGCTTTCATTTTATCACCGCCCCAACAACGGATTTGTGCTTTTGCATCTATCTTTTGCAGTTCTTTTATCAGATTACTTCCATGTAAATCGCCGGAAGCTTCGCCGGCTATAATGTAATATTTCATGCTGCTGCAATGTACGATGCAATTTGAAAAAGGAGAGAGGGCGGCGATTCAATTTCTTTGTAATCAAGAATTAGAAAAAAAGGAAAATAAAAAAGGGCAACCTTTTCGGGTTGCCCTTTTGCATTGAAATATCGATTTTAGCCGATTAATTTCACATTAACGGCATTCATGCCTTTTTTGCCATTTTGCAAGTCAAATTCCACTTTGTCATTTTCTTTAATTTCATCAATTAATCCGCTTGCATGCACGAAAGTTTCTTTAGAAGAATCATCGTGTTTGATAAAACCGAAGCCTTTTTCAGAATTGAAAAATTTTACGGTTCCTGTGTTTTTGTTGTCCATTGTGTTGTTGTTGATTATAAAAAATTAGCCGCGAAGATAGGGTTTAAAAATGGATATAAACTGCTATCTTTTTTGGTTTTTTTTAATTTAACTTTTTAAGAAAATCAGCAGCCGGCAATAACGTTTGCATTAAACTCATCGTTCAAAGCTATTGAGCCTTTTCTGTCTTTTTTAATTTATCCCAAAAAGTAAAATACAAACCATAATTGTATTTGAAGAATTTGTGATGCTGTGCATGATGTGCCCCGCCTATCACCCATTTGGTAAGCATATTTTTTTCATTTTTCGGATAAATATCTATGTCCAAATGATTGATGACGCTGCTGAAAGTCATGATGGTCAGTTGAATGATAATTATATAATAATGCATGGGCAAAATCATCAACATCAGCGGTAGAAAAACCGCCTGCAACAATCCCTCTAAAGGATGAAATGAAAAAGCGGTAAACGGAGAAGCAATATTGCTTTCATGATGTACCTTATGCACGATTTTAAAAATTGCCGGGCGATGCATCCACCGATGCAGCCAGTAATAATAAGTTTCGTGCAAGAGCATGAAAATGAGGAGGCTTGCAGGCAGGTAAAACCAACCGTATAAATCAATTTTTGTATAAACTTTAGTATATCCCTTTTGCCAGAGAATTACAGTTAATGTTCCGGCGACAGAAAAAAGTAAAGACGTAACTACGCTCCATTTTATTTCTTTTTTTAATTGTCCTTTTTTGTAATTTTTCTTATTGATTTTCCTCGTTTCAAACTTTGAGGGAAACCATTTATAAAAGATAAAATAGAATACTCCTGCTACCAAAAAATATCTTCCGGTGATCACAACAAAAAAAAGCAGCGTGAGCACAAAGAGCCAGAATACTGAGGTAAAGTCTGGAAGGTTCATGATGTAAAATAAAGAAATCATTCGTTAATTTCTTTCAAAAAGGGCTATAATTGTATGTATGTTTAAAACTTCGTTTCTTTTTATTTTATTTATTTTTCCAGGTATGTTGAAAGCGCAGGAAAAGAAAAGAGCCAGGGATTACGGTTTAAAAATCGGCGTAATGCAAACAGGCAAATTGAATAGTATTACAGACGTTGCCGGTGTAAAAGTTGGTCACACCACTTTGATAAAAGGCGATTCGATCCGTACCGGCGTCACCGCTATTTTACCGTACGATGGAAACATTTTTCAGGAGAAAGTTCCAGCGGCAGTGTTTGTTGGAAATGGCTTTGGCAAGCTTGCGGGGAGCACACAAATCAATGAATTGGGAAATATAGAAACTCCTGTTATTCTAACCAACACGCTGAATGTTTCGACAGCAATGGATGCGTTGATAGAATATACACTACAGGAAAAAGGGAATGGAAATGTAGCTTCTGTAAATGCTGTGGTCGGAGAAACCAACGATGGCTTTTTGAATGACATTCGCGGAAGACATGTAACCAAAGAAGACGTTTTATCAGCAATAAAAAATGCGAAAGCCGGCAGAGTAGAAGAGGGTGCAGTTGGCGCAGGAACAGGAACCGTTTGTTTTGGATTCAAAGGTGGAATCGGTACTTCTTCAAGAAAATTACCGGCAGCTTTAGGCGGATATACTGTTGGTGTTTTGGTACAAACAAATTTCGGCGGTGTTTTACAAATTGATGGTGTTCCGGTAGGAAAAGAATTGGGAAAATTTAGTTTTAGTAATGAACTTTTAAATAATGTGGATGGATCGTGCATGATCGTCATGGCGACTGATGCTCCATTGGAACATCGCAATCTTTTGCGCCTGGCGAAACGTGCAATTATCGGTATGGGAAAAACCGGCGGTATTGAATCGAATGGAAGTGGAGATTACGTTATTGCTTTTTCGACTGATACATCTTCCCGTATTCCTTTTACGGCAAAGAAAGGAATAATGCAAATTCCTGTTTTGCAAAATGATGATATGTCACCTTTGTTTATGGCAACCATTGAGGCAACAGAAGAAGCAATCATTAATTCTTTGTTTGCTGCGAAAACCATGACGGGAAGAAATGGAAACAAAGTAGAATCTTTACCGTTGGAAAAAGTAATTCCCATCCTAAAAAAATATAACCGGATTCAAAATCAATAAATCTGTGAGGCAGTAAACAAATAAATATCGCAATTTTTGTTTTATAGATTCCTTTGAAAGATTTGCTTCTTTTCTTTTTGAAAAAAAAGTACCTTAATAAAGACATTTCGAAAATATTTCGCCTTTCCTTTGGGCAATTACTACCTGGCCTGTTAATACAAGACGCTGCTTTTTACAATATCAAACTGATTAAAGCGTTTTATTATTCTATTCATTCATTTCTAAAAGCTGATCTTATGAAAACTCCAGTGTTTAAATTGCTACTTGCCTTTGTAATATTAATCGTAATAGTTTCAGGATGTAACGGTACCCGCAGAACGGAAGGCGGTGCACATAATCGCGGGGTAAATAATAGTTATTATAGAGGTTATTAACTTCATCCGTTAATCGCATCGGCCGGTGCTTTGTTGCGGCGGCTGAACCGTGTTGATCAGTGATCATGCTTTATTGCCGCCGCGTGAACAGTTTGAATTGTTTCCTTTAACTGTTAGTCTTCGGGCTTTTACGGCTCACGCTGGAAGCCGTTAGAACCCTAGCGTTGCACTCTTCCGCTGGCATCGCCTTTCATCAACCCTTGTACTTCACCCAAAGTGGCATGGTTCAAATCTCCTGGAATCGTATGTTTCAAGGCAGAAGCAGCAACTCCGAATTCTGCCGAATCTTTTAAATTCATTCCCGAAACCAAAGCATAAATAAATCCGCTGGCAAATGAATCTCCGCTTCCTACACGATCAACAATGCGAACGTCATATTGTCTCGAATGATAAAATTCGTTACCATCATATACTAATGCACTCCACCCATTATCAGATGCGCTGTGACTTTCTCTTAAAGTGGACGCAATATATTTAAAGCCGAATTTTTCTTTCATCTGTTGAAATACATCTTTATATCCGTCGAGATTTAATTCGCCTTTTGTTACATCTGTTCCTTTACTTTTAAATCCCAAAGTAGTTTCAGCATCTTCTTCATTGCCAATACAAACATCTACATACTGACAAAGATTGGTCATTACTTCTTTTGCTTTTTCTTTGCTCCATAATTTTTTACGGTAATTCAGATCAATGCTGGTGGTTACGCCTTTTGCTTTGGCAGCCTTCAATGCAGCTTCTGTAAGTGCAGCGGCTTTATCACTTAAGGCAGGAGTAATGCCGGTTGTATGAAACCAGGAAGCACCTTCAAATATTTTATCAAAATCAAAATCAGCAATTTCTGCTTCTGCTATACCCGCATCTGCGCGGTCATAAATTACTTGTGAAGCGCGCATCGAAGCTCCGGTTTCTAAAAAATAAATTCCTAATCTTTTTCCTCCACGTGCTACAAATTGTGTATCTACACCATAGCGGCGCAGATGGTTGATCGCTGACTGGCCAATTGCATTATCAGGCACTTTTGAAACAAACACTCCGTTCAATCCATAATTGGTAAGTGCCGCAGCCACATTGGCTTCGCCGCCGCCATAAGTAACATCAAAACTATCCGCCTGTACAAATCTTTTATAATCCGGAGTAGATAAGCGAAGCATAATTTCTCCAAGTGTAACAACTTTTTTTGCCATGATCTTTTTAATATTTTAATTGATTGATAAATAAAATTTGATAAAAATATTTCCGGCCAAATGTCTTCCTTATTTATTAATATCACAAGAAAAAGTGCGGTAACGTTTGCGTAACAATTTCTTCAAATTGATGTGAACAATTTTTATAAGATTAAATGAATATCTTTCCGGAAGCAGATAGACTTTTGGAAAGTTTATAAGCCGCGGAAAGTTTTTTATCGGTAACGATTGCATAAAAAAATATGGATTTATAATTTTATTCCAATAACATTGTTGACAGCAAAAATGTATTCATGGATAAGAAAACCACTTTATTAAAACTCATTCCTGAGCAGGGAATTTTGCCACTCTATTTTTATAAAGATCCGGAAGTTAGTTTGGAGGTTTTAAAAGCTTTATACCGAGCGGGAATCAGAACCGTGGAATATACAAACCGGGGCGAAGCCGCCCTGCAGAACTTTAAAAAAATGCGTGAATTGTGTGATACAGAATTGAAAGATATGTATCTCGGAATTGGCACGATTAAAAACGGTGAAATGGCTCAAACCTTTATTGACGCCGGTGCTGATTTTATTATTTGTCCCGGACTTGTAGAGGATGTGGCAAAAGTAGCTGACGAAAATAACTTGCTTTGGGTGCCAGGATGTATGACGCCTACAGAAATTATCCGCGCAGAAACATTAGGCGCGAAAATGATCAAATTGTTTCCGGGAAATATCTTAGGTCCTGAATTCATGAGCTCGATAAAAACGTTATTTCCAGATTTACTATTTATGCCAACCGGAGGCGTTGATCTTGATAAAGAGAATATTTCCAAATGGCTGAAAGCCGGTGTGTGTGCGGTAGGAATGGGAAGCAAGCTCGTGAGCAAAGATTTATTGGAACAAAAAAATTACGCCAAAATTGAAGAGCTTGCAAGGCAGGCGTTGGAGATTTTGAAAGCCGTTAAATAATTTATTTTAAACAAAACGATGATGCAGCAAACTATCCAAGTTGATAAAACCGATTCCAGGCAAAACCATTTCAACCTGCAAACCACGATTGGCAAGTATCGTTGGACGATTTGCGGATTGATTTTTTTTGCAACAACGATTAATTATCTCGACAGGCAGGTAATCAGTTTGTTGAAATCAGTTTTATCAGAACAACTTCATTGGAACGATGCAGATTATGCGGACATCGAAATTGCATTTAAATTTTTCTATGCATTTGGTATGCTCGGCGCCGGTCACATTATTGACAAGCTCGGATCAAAGATTGGCTACGCAGTTTCCACCGGATTATGGAGCGTCGCTGCTGTTTGTCATGCGTTTGCATCAAGCGTTTTTGGATTTGCGGTAGTACGATCTTTTCTTGGCCTTACAGAATCAGGAAATTTTCCGGCAGCAATTAAAGCTACCGCAGAATGGTTCCCGAAAAAAGAACGTGCATTGGCAACGGGAATTTTTAATTCAGGATCAAACCTGGGAGCCATCATTGCGCCACTCACTGTTCCTTTTATAGCAGTTGCCTGGGGATGGAGATGGGCGTTTATTCTGACTGGCATTCTAGGTTTTATCTGGTTGATCTTGTGGATGATCTTTTATAATGTTCCTGCAAAAGAAAAGCGACTTACTGTAGATGAATTTAATTACATCCACAGCGATAAAGATGAAAAAGCAGTAGAAGAAGTCAAAGGCGCCAGGATATCTTGGGCAAAATTATTAAGCTACAGGCAAACATGGGCTTTTGCGATCGGTAAATTTTTAACTGATCCGGTTTGGTGGTTTTATCTCTTTTGGCTTCCTGATTTTTTAGAGAGTCAATACCATCTTACCATGACGCAAATTGCCGTTCCCGTTGCAGTCGTTTATATGTTGTCGACCATTGGAAGTGTAGGCGGGGGTTGGCTTCCACTGGCTATGATCAGAAGAGGAGCGCCGGTTTTTAGGGCGCGCAAAATCTCAATGCTCATCTTTGCTTTTCTTGTGGTACCTATTTTATTTGCGCAGGTTGCCGGAAATGTGAACATGTGGCTTGCCGTTTTTATTATTGGTTTGGCTGCTGCTGCGCATCAGGCCTGGAGTGCAAATATCTTCACTACCGTGAGTGACATGTTTCCTAAATCTGCCACAGCATCAGTAACAGGAATTGGTGGCATGTTTGGCGGAGTAGGAGGAATCCTGCTTTCGCTTTTGGTTCAGAAAAATATGTTTGTATATTATCGCTCTATTGGCCAGATAAACACTGCCTATTATATCATGTTTGCTATTTGCGCCGGCGCTTATTTGCTCGCGTGGGTCATTATGCAAATATTGGTTCCTAAAATGAAGCCATTGGATCTGTAATTTTGTACCATAAGAATGGGAAAAGAGAAAAGTGATTTGATAAAATTTTTTTACTGAAAATATTTTTCTTTCCGGTAAAGCAACAAATATTCGCATTTTTACACCCGCGCTGCTTATTTTAAACGACTACTCTTTGCGCTGTGAAACTTGGTTGCCTGCTGTTATTTATCCTTTTAAATCAACTATATAAAAAAAGTGTTGCTTACATTACCCAAAAAAAAGAAACGCTACTCTTTTCGTGAGTGTGAATTAATAAATGAATAGCTATCGCTAAATATCGGTAAACTAATTTGTTTTCACAATGGTGTTAATGGCATAAATTTTATTACCCTTCTTTTCAAAGAAGCTTAAATTATTTTTATGTTAGCAATGAATTATCGCGGGCCTTTCCGGGTTCGCGCACAGCAGAAGCCCATGCCGGAAATTGAGCACCCTGAAGACGTAATTGTGAAGGTTGAACGCGCCTGTATCTGCGGCTCGGACCTTCATATTTATCATGGCCTTGTTCCTGATACCCGCGTCGGTACTACCTTTGGACACGAATTTATTGGTGAAGTTGTAGAGAAAGGTGCAGATGTTAATAAATTAAAGATCGGCGACCGGATACTTGTTCCCTTTAATATTTCATGTGGCAGATGTGCTTTTTGTAAACAGGGACTATACAGCAATTGCCATGAATCAAATCCTGAAGCCACTGCCGCAGGAGGAATCTTTGGTTATTCGCATACCTGTGGCGGCTTTGATGGCGGGCAGGCAGAATATGCTCGGGTGCCTTATGCAGAAGTAGGCCCAATGGTTATTCCGCCTGATATTCATCCGGATGATGCAGTATTGCTTACCGATGTTTTTCCAACCGGATACCAGGCTGCAGAAATGGGTGGCATTAAAAAAGGCGATACGGTAGTTGTATTTGGAGCCGGACCAATTGGAATCATGGCGGCGAGATGTGCATGGTTTTTTGGTGCGGCAAGGGTAATTGTTATCGATCGCATAGAATACAGGCTTGAATTTGCCCGCAATTTTTCTCATTGTGAAGCATATAATTTTGAGTCTTTGGAGGATCCGGTTTTGTTTATCAAAAAAACCACCGGGTATTTTGGTGCTGATGTGTGTATTGATGCTGTCGGTTGCGAAGCGGCCGGTAGCGCTTTGCAATGGATTACAGGAAGAGTGCTGATGATGCAGGCCGGCTCAGCAACGGCGCTTCACTGGGCAATTAATTCGGTGAAAAAAGGCGGTATTGTTTCCATCGTAGGAGTCTATGGGCCTACCGACAACCTGGTGCCAATCGGTAACGTCGTCAATAAAGGAATCACGATCAGAGCGGATCAATGCTCAGTTAAAAGATTGCTTCCCAAACTGATTCATCACATCCGCGAAGGCTATATTGAACCGCGACAGATCATCTCTCATCATATTCCGTTGAAAGAAGTTTCCGACGCCTATCATATTTTTTCAGCCAAATTAGACAACTGTATTAAAACAGTTCTTATTCCTTAAATAAATTATTATGGAAAATACAAGCAATAAGTACCAGAACATTCCAGGATGGGGAGTAGATTCCGATCCTAATGACAATCCAAATTATCCTATCAAGAATTATAATGGCGACGACCATCAAAGGCTCGATTGGACAAGACCGCCATTGCAACCGGTAACCGTCGAAATATTAGAATCGGTAGAACAGGCGAGAATGCCGGCGGTCTTTGGAACAAAACTGCCTCCTTCAGGTGTGAGTGGCATGCTGCGCAGGTATGCTTTTAAATATGATGAGTCTGAATATGGACATTGGCTCAATTTATTATTAGCGGATCGCATCAATGTAGTCGAAGGAATTTTGCATGATCTAAGCCATTTTCGTATTCCGAATATTTTCGCCGAAAAAGGCATGAAAGCTGACTGGAAATACAACCGGAAAGAACTGGTAACAAAAATTATAGTGGCAACAGCAGTCACTACGGCTATTGTTTTTTGGCTAAAAAAGAAAGATGGTAAAAGCGCCTGATAAAATCGTTGCTTTCAACGTTCAATACTTTGCTTCAATTTTTCTTCAGATTCCTTTTTTAAGTTTGTTTAAATTTAAAAGACAAACTCATGAAGAAGATTCTCGGAGCGGCAGTGATTATGCTGGCATTAAACACTATATCTTTTGCGCAAGAGAAAGAAGCTGGTCATCAAAAAATAACTGTTCCTGCGGTTGTTAAACAAGCAAACGTGGATAGATACCCTCAATCCAAAAATTACAGGGTAACGTGGGAAAAGGAAAAAGGAAATTATGAAGCCAACTGGGGCGGTAAAGATGGGGAAGCAAATTCCGCAATGTACACTCCATCAGGCAAGTTTATTGAAGTTGTAAAAGCAATTCCAACGAAAGATTTACCTAAAGGCGTTTTAACTTATTCCAAAGAGCATTATAAAACTACTAAATTTGGCGATGTAGGAAGAGCCACAGATGCCACTGGTAAAATTTCTTATGAAGTGGAAATTAACGGCAAAGATGTCATCTTTGATGAGAACGGGAATTTTGTAAAAGAAGAAAAATAAAAAATCTTTAGCTGATAAGCTATTCCGTTTGAAAGAAGGAATGGCTTTTTTTTTTATCAAAATGAATAAGAAGTATTTCATAACGATTCTTTGTTTTGTTTTTTCTATATCTTCCTTTGCCCAGAATAAAACACTTGACTATTTTATTAATAAATCACTTACAAACGATCCAAGGATATCAGAACTTCAGAACCTCATTTCAGCAAATAAAACAGACAGTGCCTTAATTGTTGCAGCAAATAAATTGCAGGTAACAGGAAATGGGAATGCTTACTACGCGCCGGTTATAAATGGTTACGGTTATGATGTCGCCATCACAAACGGTCAGCAGCTTTCTGCACTCGTTGCTTTAAACAAGCAAATTTATAACAAACGAAATCTCAGTTTGCAGTTCAAGAGTTTGCAATTGCAAAATGATTCTTTAACAAATTTTATCGCCATCAGTAGGCAGGATATAAAGAAGGCAATCATCGCTCAATATATTCTTGCTTATAGCGATCAGCTCCAGCTTTCGTTTAATGATGAACTGGTCACTCTTTTAACCGATGAGGAAGAGATCTTAAAAAAACTGACTCAAAAAAATGTGTATAAACAAGCTGATTATTTATCTTTTTTGGTTACACTTCAGCAGCAAAAATTGACGAGAAATCAATTGTTCGTTCAATATAAAAGTAATTATGCAACGCTTAATTATCTTGCCGGCATTATCGATACAACTACGGAAAGTCTTGCTGCTCCTGATTTACAAGCGAAACTGGTTTTTAATACTGAAAATTCTCCTTTCATTCTCACTTATAAAATTGACAGTCTGAGGCTGGCCAATGAACGTGCGATTATCAAATATCAATACCGGCCTAAAGTAAATCTGTTTGCCGATGCCGGGTATCAATCTACATTTATTCTCAATCCTTATAAAAATTTCGGATATAATTTTGGCATTAACCTCACTGTTCCGATTTATGATGGACACCAAAGGAAATTACAGTTTTCCAGGTTGGATATACAGGAAAGAACAAGGCAAAGACAACGCGATTTTTTTTTCAACCAATACCAGCAGCAGATACTGCAATTACAGCAACAATTAAATGACCTTCAAAACCTTGCTGCCCCCGTGAATAAACAGATTGAATATTTGGAAACGCTCATAAGAGTAAATGGAAAATTATTAGAAACCGGCGATATCCGGATCACCGATTATGTGCTGGCGTTGAATAATTATATCACTGCAAAAAACCTGGTTGTTCAGAATAAAATTGCGCAATACCAGGTAATTCAACAACTGAATTACTGGTACATGAAGTTGTAAATAAACGGATTCAATTAATCAAAATGAAACAATATTTTGTAAAATCAGTTTTTGGCTTATTTGTTTGTTTATTGGCTTTTGCAGGTTGCAAATCTAAAGATGCTGGGGAGACAGAACAACCGGCGGAAGTTCGTGTACCCGTGACCGTTACGACTGTTACTTTTGAGCCGCTGCAACAATATATTGAGCTCAATGCAACTTCCACTTTTCTTCAACAGAACTTTGTAAAATCAAATCTGAATGGTTATATCCAAAAAGCGAATATTAAATTCGGTGATTATGTGCACCGCGGACAGGTTTTATTTGTTTTAAAAACAAAAGAAGCAGCAGCAATTGGAAATTCGGTAAACAAACTCGATTCCGCATTTAATTTTTCCGGGATCAATTCAGTGCGCGCTGATGCTTCCGGGTATGTAATGCAGGTCAATCACCAGGCAGGAGATTATGTGCAGGATGGCGAGCAACTTGCTGTGATCAATGATTCTAAAAGTTTTGTTTTTGTAATGAATGTTCCCTATGAATACAAACCATATATTTCTACCGGAAAGCAGGTGCAGCTTACTTTGCCGGATGGAGAAAAATTTTGGGCAGTTGTAAAACCTTCGTTGCCAATGATGGATTCTGCATCGCAAACACAAGCGGTTTCATTAAGCGTAAATGCTCCTCATCCGATACCGATGAATCTGGTTGCGAAAGTCCGCATTGTAAAAGAATCGAAAACTGCTGCACAAACTTTAAATAAAAACGCTGTGTTATCTGATGAAATGCAAACTGATTTCTGGGTGATGAAAATGATCAATGATAGTACCGCTGTAAAAGTGCCTGTGAAAACAGGCATCGAATCGCGTGATAAAGTAGAAATTATTTCCCCTGCATTTCAGCCAAAAGACAAAATATTATTGACAGGAAATTATGGTTTGGAAGATACAACGAAAGTGATTGTTCAAAAAGATTCGCTGTAATGAGTTGGTTGAAAATTTAAGTAAACAAATGAAAAGTTTTTTCACCACATATAAAAGTCCGATGACTGTTGTTCTTGCATTGGTCATTTTGGGCGGCATTTTTACTTATACAAAATTACAGACTTCGCTATTTCCTGAAATTACTTTTCCTAAAATAAAAATCATTGCTGATGCCGGTTTACAGCCGGTGGATAAAATGATGGTAACGGTAACACGGCCGTTAGAATTTGCTATAAAGAAAATTCCGGATCTGACGGATATCCGGAGCACAACAAGCCGTGGCAGTTGTGAGATTTCCGCATTTATTGATTGGAAAGCAAACGTTGATCTAAGCCAGCAAAGAATAGAATCGAGGATCGCGGAAATTCGGAATACACTTCCTCCGGATGTAAACATCACTGTTGAGAAAATGAATCCTTCCATTTTGCCGGTAATGGGATATTCCTTGGAAAGTCATCAACTATCTCCAATTGCTTTGAAACAATTGGCGCTGTATACGATACAACCTTATCTTAGCCAGGTTCCCGGCGTTTCTGAAATCAGGGTGATCGGTGGCAAAACGAAAGAGTATTGGATCCAACTTGACCTTCAGAAAATGAGTACGCTCGGCATTACGCCGGAAGCGATCAACACTGCATTGAGCCAAACAAATTTCATTAAATCAAATGGCTATTTATCGGATTACCGGCATTTGTATTTAACCATCACAAATGCATCTGTTCAATCATTGGATGAATTAAAAAATGTGGTCATCAGCAATAACGGAAAGCGTGTGGTGCAGTTGCAGGACATTGCCGCCATCCAGGTAAAAGAAGCTGTGGAATATATTAAAGTAAATGCGAACGGGAAAGAAAGTGTGTTGATTGCTGTAGTAAAACAACCAAGCAGCAATCTGATCAATGTTTCGAAAGCAATGGAGCAAAAAATTGCAAATCTTAAAAATATTTTGCCAAAAGATGTTACTTTAAAGCCATATTATGTACAGGCAGATTTTGTAAATAATGCTGTAAGAAGTGTTACCGATAGCCTTTGGATTGGTTTGCTTCTTGCCATTATTGTGGCTGTTATTTTCCTGCGGTCTTTTAAAGCAAGCGCTACAATTTTATTGACCATACCGGTTACGCTCGCGGCTACTGTGATCGTGTTGTATGCTGTAGGCTATACTTTAAACATTATGACGCTTGGCGCAATTGCTGCAGCAATCGGTTTGATCATTGATGATGCGATAGTGGTGGTTGAGCAAATCCATCGCTCGCATGAAGAACATCCGAAAGAGGAATATAAAGTTGTGGTACAAAAAGCAATACACTATTTGTTTCCTGCAATGGTAGGTTCTTCGATCAGTACCATTGTGATTTTTATTCCTTTTATTCTTATGAGCGGTGTTGCAGGTGCATATTTTAATGTACTGACCAATACAATGATCATTACTTTGGTTTGTTCATTTTTTGTTACCTGGCTTGGGCTGCCGGTGATCTATCTTTTATTTTCAAAAAAGGAAAAAGAAAAAAAACTTGCTCAAAAAGAGCAACCTCATTTTGTAAAAAAACAACAGTGGGTTTTGTTTTTTATCAGGCGTCCGTGGATCAGTTTTATTTTTGTTGCCATTTTAATTCTTTCAATTGTATTGATTTTACCCGCATTGGAAACAGGTTTTTTACCTCAGATGGATGAAGGAACAATTGTCCTCGATTATGTGTCTCCGCCAGGCACATCTTTAGAAGAAACGAACAGCGAATTGCAGCAGGTTGAAAAAATTATTACATCCACTCCGGAGGTAAGCGCTTATTCGCGGCGTACTGGAACACAAATGGGTTTTTTTATTACAGAACCAAATACGGGAGATTATGAAATTCAATTAAAAAGCCACAGAACGAAAACAACGGATGAAGTAATTGATGAAATACGAAAAAGGATTGAAGCGTCACAACCGGCTCTGCGCATCGATTTTGGGCAGGTGATCAGTGATATGCTAGGAGACTTAATGACATCAGTACAACCCGTTGAAATAAAAATTTTTGGCGATGATCTGCAAAAAATAAAAGAGCTGTCAACACAGGTTGGAAACGTGGTACAAAACGTAAAAGGAACAGCGGATGCTTTCAATGGGATTACCATCGCCGGCCCTTCTGTAACGGTTATTCCTGATTACAACCGGCTGGCACAATTTGGCATCACACCGGCAAATCTTCAATATCAATTACAAACTTCCCTGGAAGGCAATGTTGTTGGAAATATTTTTGAAAATAATCGCATCTATGCGGTACGCCTCGTTTATCCCGGAAGCAAAAAGATGAGTGTTGAAGACCTGAATAAATTACAAATCGCTTCTCCTGATGGAAGATTGAAACCAATCGCCGAATTAGCAGAGGTGCAGATAAATGAAGGCGATGCAGAGATTCAACGCGAGAATTTGCAATCCATGGGCGTTGTTTCTGCGCGTCTTGAAAACCGCGATCTGGGAAGTACGATGAAAGATATTAAGAACGGAATTTCTTCGCAAATCCGCTTACCGGAAGGATATCATATTGAATACGGTGGTTCTTATGCCCAGCAGCAGCAATCATTTACCGAACTGTTAATGATCCTGATCGCCTCAAGTCTTTTGGTATTTGGAATCATTCTTTTTTTATTTAAAGATGTAAAAGTCGCCCTGGCTATTTTAATGATTTCTGTACTCGGAATATCCGGCAGTTACATTGCTTTGTTTCTAACCAACACCCCTTTAAATGTTGGAAGCTATACCGGGCTTATCATGATCGTAGGAATTATTGGTGAAAATTCTATTTTTACTTTTCTGCAGTTTAGAGAAAATCTCATACTGCAATCTGTTGATGAATCGGTAGAATATGCGATCTCCACCAGGCTTCGTCCAAAATTAATGACCGCATTGGGGGCCATCATCGCACTGATGCCGTTGGCGTTGGGAATAGGCACCGGCGCTAAATTGCATCAACCTCTTGCTATCGCTGTTATAGGTGGCTTTCTAATCGCCATTCCTTTGTTGTTAATTGTTTTGCCTTCTGTTTTGCGGTTGTTGTTTAAAAATGTGAAGCAGAAAAATCAATTGCAATAAACAAAGAAATAACAAGGATTTTCTCTCTCTTATTTCAGGAATGTTTGAGGGCCCATTCATTTTAAATCTCTTTGTTATTTGATGTGTTGAACCGCGATTTTGTTTCTGTGAAATTATTTAATGCGATTGTCACACTCATTTAAAATTTGATGGTTTTTTAAATATCCTTTAATTATTTTTGAAGAATGATTCTTATTGTAGATGATTCCCGGGAAAATATTATTTCATTAAAAAAAGTTCTTGAAAAAAACAATTTTGAGGTAGATACGGCGTCTTCTGGTGAGGAGGCGTTAAAGAAGGTACTGAAAAGGTCGTATATCCTGATAATTCTCGATGTACAGATGCCCGGAATGGATGGGTTTGAAGTTGCCGAAGCAATTTCAGGTTATAGTAAGGCAAAGGAAACGGCCATTATTTTTCTTTCTGCCGCAAGCACCAATATAAAACTCATTACCCGTGGATACTCTTCCGGCGGGTTGGATTATATTACCAAGCCGGTTGATATGAATATTCTTTTGCTAAAAGTGAAAACTTTTTACCGGATCTATGAGCAAAGCCGCGAATTGAAGGAAATGCAAAAAGCATTGCTTGAAGAAATAGAATACAGAAAAGATGCAGAGCGGAAAAAAGATGAGTTTATCAGCATTGCCAGCCACGAATTAAAAACGCCGCTCACCAGCGTAAAGGGCTATATTCAGCTGCTGGAAAGAAGTATTGATAAAGAAGATATTCCTACCGTTAAAAACCGCTTATATAAAGTGCAGGACCACATCGAAAAATTAAATATCCTCGTTGCCGATCTGTTAGACATTTCCAAAATTGAAAGTGGGAAATTGAAGTTTAATAAAAAGTATTTTCCGATTGATCCTTTGCTGGATAACATCATCGAAGTAATGCAGCAATCACATCCTGATTTTAAAATTATCAAAACTGAAAGCGTTTTGCAAAATGTTTATGGAGACGATATGCGGATTGAGCAGGTGATTATAAACTTTATTACCAACGCGATAAAATATTCTCCAGGCACAAATGAAATACAAATCATCGCGCGGCTTTGTAACGAAAAAATTTACATAGCTGTAAAAGATTTTGGCATCGGAATGTCGAAAGAGCATCAACAAAAAGTTTTTAGTAAATTTTACCGGGTAGAAGAAACGTCCGAGCGTTTCCAGGGGCTTGGTATCGGCTTATACATTTGCCAGCAAATTATACAACGTCATAAAGGAACAATAGGCGTTAAAAGCTCGCCAGGCGAGGGTTCTGAATTTTATTTTTATTTACCATTAAATGCCGATCAGGAAGAAAACCACTAAACATTATCATGAAGTTAACTTTAAAACGAAACCTGCTTTATGGACTCGGATTGTCATTGATCCTCTTGTTTATCAGTTCATTTGCGTCTTATATTAGTATTAGAAATTTGATTCAAAGTTCTGAAATGGTGCGCCGAAGCAATCGGACAATCGAGACTTTGAATAATGTTTTATCGGTAGTAAAAGATGCTGAAACAGTCCAGAGAGGATTTTTATTAACTGGCGATCCTGTATTTCTTACTCCTTACCATGAAGCGACGGGAAAAACAGAAGGTATTATGAATTCGTTGCCCTCAGAACTTTCCAATACCGATATACAACAGAAAAATCTGGCTCAATTACATGAAGATGTCGAAAACAGAATGCGGCTTTTGGAGCGGAATATTAACATTAAAAAACTACAAGGGTTTGTTTCTTCTGAGGATTTATTAAGTGGCAAAAAATACATGGATGACCTTCGTTTAGTTATTGCAAGTATGGACCATGAAGAACAGCAGATTCTGCAAACGCGCACCGCAAGTTTGAACAGGCTCGTCTCTTACACGCCTTCGCTCATAATTTTTTCCTCGCTTTTAGCGATAGCAATTACGCTGGTTTTTTATCGAAAAGTTTCTTCCGATTTCGATGAAAAAAGTAAACTGCAGGATGAACTGGAAAAGCAAAATGCTGAGACTGAAAACCGTATTAAGGCGATTGAAAATGTAGCATCGCAAATATCTAATGGAAACTATAAGATCCGTTTGGATAGGATCACAAAAGACAGCCTCGGAAGTCTTGCAGGTTCCCTAAATCGGATGGCACAATCACTGCAGGATTCTTTTAATCTATTGGAAGAAAAAGAGTGGCTGCAATCATCGGTTGCACTTCTCAACGATATTATGGTAGGCGAGAAAAGTGTGGAAAACCTGGCTACCGATATTCTGGAACATATTACAGAACTGTCTCAAAGCATGATAGCAGCAATTTATATTTTGGAGGAAGACAATCAGCTTCACCTGGCAGGAAGCTATGCGTTGGCAGAAAATGAAAAGCAAAAAACTTTACAGATAGGCGAAGGAATTGCAGGTCAGGCGTTTCATTCGCAGAAACAAATTTTATTACAAAATATCCCCGATAGCGAGTCTACCATAAGCTATTCAACCGGAAAGACAAAACCTCGAAACATAGTAGCAGTGCCGGTTACAAGAGATAAAACTGTAATCGGTGTTATTGAATTGGGCGCAATGCACGACTATTCTCCACGGCAACTGGAATTGCTAAAATCTGTTTCAGCCAATATCGGGCTTGCATTTTACGGAGCTCAAAACCGCAAGAGATTACAGGAACTTCTGGAGGAAACACAAGCACAAACAGAAGAATTACAAATGCAACATGCTGAGCTGGAAAATATCAATGCCGAACTGGAAGCACAGACACAAAAAGTACAGGCGTCGGAAGAAGAATTACGCGTGCAGCAGGAAGAATTGTTGCAAAGCAACCAGGAGCTTGAAGAGAGAACAAGTTTGCTGGAAGAAAAAAATAATTTGATTGAAGAGCGCAACCGTGACATTCAACAAAAATCAAAAGAATTAGAACAAAGCGCCAGATACAAATCGGAGTTTCTGGCAAATATGTCCCATGAATTACGTACACCGCTTAACTCGATTTTGCTCCTTTCCAGGTTGATGACAGAAAGCAAAGATCTGGACAAACAATACGTGGAGTATGCAGAAGTGATGCAGAGTTCAGGGCAGGGCTTGTTGAGTTTGATTGATGAGATTTTGGATCTTTCAAAAATAGAAGCAGGCAAGATGACGCTTGAAATTGCTGATGTTTCATTGGAAGAAATCACTTCGGATATGCATGGTTTATTTGAGCCAATCGCTAAAGAAAAAAAGCTGGAACTTAAAATAAATGTTGAACCCAATACTTCTGAGGTTTTGCATACGGATAGAATGCGCCTGGAACAAATTTTGAAAAATCTTCTTTCTAACGCGATCAAATTCACTTCTGAAGGCCAGGTAATACTGGATGTTTCAAATGATGCGGACAGCAGAAGAATATTTTTCAAAGTAATTGATACCGGCATTGGAATTCCAAAAGATAAGCAATCACTGGTATTTGAAGCTTTTCAACAGGCGGACGGATCTACACGTCGTAAATATGGTGGAACCGGTTTGGGATTGTCAATCAGCCGTCAACTGGCGAGGTTGTTAGGAGGAGAAATAGATCTGCAAAGCACTGAAGGCGTTGGAAGCGAATTTATTTTGAGTTTACCGGTTGATATAAATACGCCTGTAGAAATAACAGCGCCGCAGAAAGAAAAAATTATTCATCCTCTTGAAGAGACAGCAGAGCAACAAAAAAGGTTTGTTGTCGATCGCATTCCGCAACCAATAGAAGACGATCGCAATAGTATTTCCGAGGGCGACAAAGTGATTTTGATCATTGAAGATGATACGTCTTTTGCAAAAATTCTTTTGGATTTTTCACGCAAAAAAAATTACAAAGGCATTGTTGCTGTACGTGGCGACGTCGGAATAGAAATGGCGGAACATTTCAAGCCACTTGCGATTATTTTGGATATTCAATTGCCGGTGATGGACGGCTGGCAGGTAATGGAAGCATTGAAATCGAATCCCCAAACGAAGCCAATTCCTGTTCATATTATGTCCTCATTAAAATTCAAGCAGGAGAGTTTATTGAGGGGCGCTGTAGATTTTATCAATAAACCTTTTGCGTTGGAACAAATGCAGGAAATTTTTAAAAAGCTTGAAAATGCATTGAGCCGTTCACCAAAAAAAGTGCTGATTGTAGAAGAAAATAAACAACATGCCAAAGCATTGAGTTATTTTTTAAGTGCTAACAATATTAATACGGAGATCGCGAAGAATGTCACAGATAGTATTGATGCATTGCAAAAACATGAAATTGATTGTGTCATTCTCGATATGGGTGTGCCTGATAGAAATGCATATGAAACTCTCGACGCCATCAAACAAAATAAAGGCCTGGAGAATCTTCCGATCATTGTATTTACCGGAAAAAATCTTTCGAAAGGAGAAGAAAGCCGCATCAAAAAATATGCAGATTCTATCGTAGTAAAAACCGCCTATTCTTATCAGCGGATTTTAGATGAAGCGGGTTTGTTTTTGCATTTGGTAGAAGAAAAAAGCAAACAAAACCAGCAAAAAGGCGCGGGGCTTGAAAATTTCAGCGGGCTTCGGAATATTTTAAAAAACAAAACCGCGTTGATTGCTGATGATGATGTAAGAAATATTTTTTCGTTGACGAGAGCACTGGAACTGCATGGCATCAAGGTGGTAGCGGCACTGGATGGCAAAGAGGCTTTAAAAAATTTAAATGAAAATCAAGACGTCGATGTGGTGCTTATGGACATGATGATGCCGGAGATGGATGGTTACGAAACCATACGGGAAATCAGGACTATGAATCAATACAAAGATGTTCCCATTTTGGCTGTTACAGCAAAAGCGATGATGGGTGACCGTGAGAAATGTATTGCGGTTGGGGCATCAGATTATATTTCAAAACCGGTGGATATAGATCAATTAATTTCTTTATTAAGGGTGTGGCTGTACGACAAAATCTAATTCTTTTATCTAATGGAAAAAAGGAACGAAATTCTAATTATCGATGACGACAGTAAAAATATTTTTGCGTTGTCTGCAGTTTTAAAATCAAAAAATTACAGCTGCATTTCCGCTGTCAATGCATACCAGGGATTGAAAATTTTATCAGCAGATAAAAATATTGGCGTGGTTTTGATGGATATGATGATGCCGGACATGGATGGCTATGAGGCGAT
>JAICYZ010000189.1 GCA_025933935.1 Chitinophagaceae bacterium | reverse complement strand
GGTTTGCCGGTTCTCCCCAAATTCCCGGACCGGTAAGTCTCATCGTTCCATATCCAAAACGTTTTACGGTCAATGGATGATTGCTTTTTCCGGCAATCGTAATTTGTTTCGTATTCATAAGATTTTATTTTCTGTTTTATTATTTAAAAATTTTGATTGGGTCATTAAAAACTTAGTGCAAAACTAAATGAATGTTGATGGATAGATTTTACCAATCTACTTCTCTATCCTATTTGCAAAATTTCCCTGTACGACCATCATCATCCAGGGTAGCTTATTTTACAATCACTTTCACCGCTTGTTGTCTTTTTGTGAATGCAAAAGTCAACACATACCGATAAAGCGGTGTAACCAAATCTATGTTTGTTGTAGCCAAAAATTGAAAGCGATTTGAAAGGGACTTTTTGATTGTAATCAGCGTGTTCTTCTCAATTGATCATGCTGAAATGGTGTTTCGGTTGGGAGTGGAGCGACGTTTTATATCGCGTAAAGGTTGGCAAATCAGCGTTTCTGTTGTTAAACAGAAACCTCCATTCCTTCTCTTGCGAATAAAGCGTTGGGAAGAATTTTTTCACATTCTTTTTGAAGATTATCTAAAAATGCATCATTGTGATCGGGATCATGATGTGTGATAATAAGTCTTTTTACATTTGCTTTTATAGCCACTTCCACAGCCTGTTCCCAGGTGCTGTGTCCCCAGCCTTTAAATTTACTTTGATACTCTTTCCGGGTATATTGCCCATCATGAATCAACAGGTCTGCATCCCTGGCAAATTCAACGATATCGGGATCAATTCCATTCGTATGTTCAAGATCGGTGCATATCACCAGCGAAACACCTTCGTCGTCCAACCTGAAACCATAAGAGCCGCCGGATTGTTTATGGAATTGCGGAATCGATGATACCCGCGCACCCTGGATCACCTCTTCATCACCATAAGATAAAAACTCAAACTGCGCGCCCATCATCTCCATTTGAATCGGGAAATAATCCTCCTGCATCTGTGTTGAAAATATACCTTTCAGATCCTTTATTTTGCCTTGCCTGCCCATAGCAAGAATGCCAATCCTTTGCATCGGGTTATAGGCTGGAAGGAAGAAGGGAAATCCTTGTATGTGATCCCAATGAAAATGCGAGAAAACGATGTTGATGATATTTTGCTGAATTCCGTTTTCAACAATTTCTTTTCCTAAATTTCTAATTCCTGTTCCTGCATCCACAATAGCAATGCGGTTCACCTTTTCACGCAGTATCCTGAAGCATGAAGTATTGCCTCCATATTTTTCAAATTCTCTGCCGCAAACGGGCAAAGAACCACGTACTCCGTAAAATTTTACCTTCACTTGAGACAAAGTTTTAATAAAGGTCAGAAAAAGATTTCAGAAAAACTATGGAATTAAAAATAAAAATAGTGCTTATGTAAGGAACGAAAGAGACGCTAAAAGCGCAAGCAATTGTTCGTTTTGTATCAGCTGCATTCGCTTATCACGAACGGCATCAACCCGCAAATTCTTAGATGGTGCCTTCCAACACGGTTTTCTTCCGAATCGTTTACACTGCTTATAGCACAGGAACTACCATTTTAAAGAGCTGAAATGTTTTCAGCAGCTGCAAAGTGTCAAATGCCGTTAAGCGTTTTAAAATCGAACATGAACTGTATCAAAACCGGACACTACTTATTAAAATACAATAAATAATTTGGTGATTATCAAATCATTTTATCATGGCACTTTCTTGGGATGAAAAAGAAGCAAATGTAGTAATTGTGAAAGTGTGCATCTCAGGAAATGAAAATTTAATTGGTCTTTGCAGGATTAAAGAGTCTTCAATTTTTTTTCGTTTACTGTAACAATAGAACTAAATATTATTCACTGATCCTGACGAACGAGCCAAATTCCAAACAAAAAAAAGTAATTGCTGAAAACAAATGTTTAAAAACTATTTAAAAATTGCCTTTAGAAATCTTTGGAAAAATAAAGGTTTTTCTGCTATCAATATTTTTGGTCTTGCCAGCGGACTGGCCATTTGCCTGCTGATCTTATTTTACGTAAATAACGAACTGGGCTATGACCAGTATAATATAAAAGCAGACCGGATTTACCGGATAGATGGTGATTTACAATTTGGTGGAAACCATTTTGTATTGGCGCAGGTTCCTGATCCGATGGGAGCCGCATTAAAACAGGATTTTCCCCAGGTAGAGCAATACGTGCGCTTTCGCGGCCATGGAGGTATTATGGTAAAAAAAGGCAATCAAAACATAGAAGAAGACAAAGTCATTTACACCGATTCTACTTTGTTTTCTGTTTTCACTCTTCCGATGATCCAGGGCGATGCTTCAACAGCTTTGACACAGCCCAATTCTGTCGTGATTTCAGAAAGTACCGCACAAAAATATTTTAACTCGACTGATGTTGTTGGAAAGAGTTTAACTATAGGAGATACCGGCAATTATAAAATTACCGGTGTAATAAAAGATGTTCCAAAGCAATCACATTTTCATTACGATTTCTTCATCAGTATGTATGGCCAGCTATCTCCTTATGAGATCAATCAATGGACCAGCAACAATTTCAACACTTATATTGTTTTAAGAAAAGGCGCAGATCCTAAGGCGCTTTCAAGCCAGCTAAATGCCTTTGTAATGCGATATGTAACGCCGGCTTTTAAATCGATGAATCTTACTCCTGAGGAATTTGAAAAGCAGGGAAATTATTTGCATTATTCTTTAATGCCGCTGGAAAAGATCCACTTGCATTCAAACAGGTCGGGCGAACTGGAAGCGAATGGAAACATTCAATACGTCTATATTTTTTCTCTGATTGCATTTTTTATTTTATTGATTGCATGTGTCAATTTTATGAATTTATCAACCGCGCGTTCTGCTAACCGTGCTAAAGAAGTAGGAGTGAGGAAGGTGCTCGGTTCGATGCGCAAAAACCTGGTTACGCAATTTCTTTCTGAATCTATTTTGATCAGTTTTATTTCACTGATCCTGGCGGTTATTATCGCCGCTTTATTGCTGCCTTATTTCAACCAGCTTTCAGGAAAAGATATGACACTAAATTTATTTTTGAAACCATGGCTTTTGCCCGCCGCTGTTTTATTGATGATTGTCGTGGGGTTGATCGCCGGAAGCTATCCGGCCTTTTATCTGAGTTCTTTTAAACCGGTACAAGTATTGAAAGGCAAGCTGGCAAAAGGTTTTAAATCGAGCTGGCTTCGCAGTGGGCTGGTTGTATTCCAGTTTTGCATTTCCATCATTTTGGTAATTGGCACTTTGGTTATTTACCGGCAACTGAATTATATCCGCAATAAAGATATCGGTTTCAACCGCAGCCATGTGTTAATCATTAAAAACACAGACGCTCTTGGTAAGCAGGCAAAAGTTTTTGAAGATGAAGTGAAAAAATTAAATGGTGTAGAAAATGCGACCATGACCGGTTATCTTCCAACCGCCGGATGGAGAAGCGACAGTCCTCTTTTCCCTGATGCAACCGCTGATATTAAATCCGCAGTGAGCACTCAAATCTGGAGAGTAGATGAAAATTATATTCCCACACTTGGAATGAAAATAATCGAAGGAAGAAATTTCTCCCCCCACTTTCTAACTGATTCTTCCGGCATCATTATTAACCAGGCTGCAGCCAAACTTTTAGGGTTTAGAGATCCTTTGAACAAGCCGTTGTATTACATGAACGATTTCCCCAAAAAAGATCTGACCAAATATCATATTATAGGCGTGGTAAAGGATTTTAATTTTAATACACTTCGTGAAGAGGTAACGCCGCTCTGTTTTTTATACCAGCCGCAAAACAGCAGTGTAGCCTTCCGGATTCATACCGCAAATATTCCAAACCTCGTTTCCATGATTCAGGATAAATTTAAAACCCTCGCTCCGGAACAGCCATTTTCTTATTCTTTTATGGACGATGATTTTAATAACATTTACAGCAACGAACAAAGAATGGGCGGCATTTCAATCACGTTTTCTGTCCTGGCTATTTTAATCGCCTGCCTTGGTTTGCTTGGGTTGATCACCTTTGCTGCCGAACAGCGCGCAAAAGAAATCGGGGTTAGAAAAGTACTGGGTGCCAATGCCGGCGATATCGTTTCCATGCTGTCAAAAGATTTTTTAAAGCTGGTTCTTATCGCTTCATTCATTGCGATCCCACTTGCGTGGCTGGCAATGAACAGATGGTTGCAGGAGTTCGCCTACCGCATTAACATCAGCTGGTGGATCCTCGTAGTCGCTGCGTTGCTGGCGGTTTTGATCGCATTGGCAACGATATTTTACCAGGCAATAAAAGCGGCAATTGCTAATCCGGTGGAGAGTTTGAGAAGTGAGTAATTTTAATGCCCTGATTAACTAATGTGCTGACGTGCTAATGTGAAAATGCAGAAAATGGGAAATGTGAATTTTGATTATTTATCGGTTTGTTGAAAAATAAAGAGTCAATTGTAAAGTAATTCCAAGATAGGAAAATCATTCATCATAAATCATCTTTTATGTTTAAAAATTATTTCAAAATTGCCTGGCGAAACCTGAACAGAAATAAATTTATTTCTTTCGTAAATCTCTTTGGATTAACTGTCGGAATCTGCTGTTGCCTCCTGATTGGCATTTATATTCTGAATGAATTAAGCTATGATCGCTACAATAAAAATGCGGATAACATTTACAGAATTGAACGCACTTTTTTGAATGCGGAAACGGGTGCACTTTCATTGCAACTCGGAGCAGTTGCGCCGCCATTTGCGCCGTTGCTTCAAAATGATTTTAAAGACATCAAAAAAGTTACGCGCATTTTAGACATTGGCACGACACCGATAAAGTATGAAGAGAACATTTTTAATCAGAAGAGTGTATATTTTGCCGATGAAAACCTTTTTAAGATTTTTGATTTTAAAGTATTGAAAGGCAATCCTGCAACGGCTTTGACCAATCCAAACACCATAATGCTCACAGAAGAGACAGCGAAAAAACTTTTTGGGAATGAAGATCCAATGAATAAAGTAGTACGCCTCAACAACAAGCTTGATTTTAAAGTAACCGGCATTTACGATGCTCTTCCGGAAAATTCACACTGGCATCCTCAGGTGCTTCTTTCTTTCAATACGCTAAAAGATTCCGCTATTTACGGTGAAGATAATTTAATGACCAACTGGGGAAACAATGCTTTTTATACTTATTTGCTTTTACCTCCTCATTATAATCCGAAAAAACTGGAAGCACAATTTCCGGCTTTTCAAAACAGGCATATTCCTGCTTCAGGAAAATTTAAAGCTTCAGATTATTCTACTTTATCCCTTCGTAAACTCACCAACATTCATCTTTATTCTCACACAGATGAAGAATTGGAAATCAATGGCGACATCAAACGTGTGTACATCTTTTCAGCGATCGCATTGTTTATCTTATTGATTGCCTGCATCAATTATATGAATCTATCTTCTGCCCGTTCAGTTTTGCGTGCAAAAGAAATTGGGGTTCGTAAGACTGCCGGAGCAAGCAAAAAAGAATTGATTGCACAGTTTTTATGTGAGTCTGTTTTTATTACCTGCATCGCATTCATCCTGGCCCTCTTACTTACCAGGCTCGGATTGCACTCGCTGAATGAACTGTCAGGACAGCAATTGTCGATGGCGAGTTTGCTGCAATGGAAAGTTTTGATTTGTATCATCTTATTACCGTTCATAGTAGGTATTTTATCCGGCATTTATCCTGCGCTATATCTCTCTTCGTTTCAACCGGTGAAGGTTTTAAAAGGAGTTATAAAAAAAGGCGGAGGAAATATTTCTTTCAGAAAAGCATTGGTGGTTTTTCAATTTGCCATTTCTATTATCCTGATCATTGCTACCGTTGTTGTGTTTCAGCAGCTGAGTTATATTCAAAACAAATCTCTTGGTTTTGATAAAGAGCATATTGTCACCCTGAGGAATAACGCCGGTCTCAACAACTCATTTCAATCCTTTAAAGACGAATTATTATCTAATTCAAACATCAAAGACGTTGCACTTTCTTCACGGATTCCATCGGGCAGGCTGCTTGATTCGCAAGGCTCACAACTGGATGTCGGAAATTCGATGTCACCTACCAAAGCGGACATTAAATATGTTGTTGCCGATGAAAACTTTATTCCCACTTATGGAATCAAGATCGTTGCCGGAAGAAATTTTTCAAAAGATTATGGCATGGATACTTCATCTTTTTTGATCAATGAAACTGCTGTGAAGGCATTGGGTTTAAAATCCGATGAAGACGCTATTGGTAAACAATTTGAATATGGCGGTCAAAAGGGTGCGATAGCAGGAGTGTTCAACGATTTTAACTTCGAATCCTTACACCAGCGAATCATCCCGCTCGTTTTATATGAATCACGCAGTAACGCTTCTAACTATAACAATATTTCTATTAAAACCTCCGGAAATGTTTCTTCCGCAATTGCACTGATCGAAAGTACCTGGAAAAAGTATTTGCCGGAAATTCCTTTTGAATACCAATTTTTAGACGACAGGTATGCAAAGCTTTACCAGGCTGAAGACCGTCAAAGCAGCATCTTTACCATCTTTTCTTGTATCGCTATTTTCATTGCCTGCCTTGGATTATTCGGATTATCTGCATTCACTATTTCTCAACGTGTAAAAGAAATCGGGGTTCGGAAAGTGCTGGGTGCAAGCACCGGTAATATTGTGAGATTGATATCAAAGGATTTTTTGCTACTCGTTGTAATAGCAGCTGTTATTGCATTTCCGGTCGCATGGTATGTGATGGAGCACTGGCTGCAGGATTTCGCCTATCGCATTCATATTGGCTGGTGGGTTTTTATTTTGGCAGCAGTGATTGCTTTATTAATCGCTTTTGCAACGATCAGCTTCCAGGCTATAAAGGCCGCTACCACCAATCCTGTTAATAGCTTAAGAAGTGAATGAGTGAATTTGAAAATTTGAAACGTGATTCTGAAAAAACGAAATTTTATTGAAAATAACAATTTGCATTATTTCTGTGTTTACTGACTACGAACTAAAAACTAAAGTTCATGTTTAAAAATTATTTTAAAATCGCCTGGCGTAATTTGATGAAGAATAAAGTTTTTTCTTTTATCAATATCATCGGTTTGTCTGTCGGACTTACCTGCTGCATGTTAATTACCTTATACATTTTAAACGAAACAAGCTACGACAGATATCAAAAAAAGGGTGATCAGATTTACCAGCTCGGCACAGAATTTATCGGTCTTGGTAATTTTAAAAAGCTTCCGAACACGCCGGCCGCAATGGGAGAAATGATGAAGCAAAGCTTTCCTGAGATCCAGCAAACAACGCGGCTGACAAGATTATTTGCCGAAGACAAAACACTGTTGCAGTACACCACAAAAAGCGGTGAAATAAAATC
>JAICYZ010000417.1 GCA_025933935.1 Chitinophagaceae bacterium | reverse complement strand
AAAGCACAACGATAAAGGATTTGAATCGGGGCTTATTATAATCAGTTGGATTAGAATGCACATTTCTGTATTTCCCTAACGAATTGGTATGAATTGCATTCAGGCTAGCAGTAAACAAAGAAGCAATTGAATTTTGTACTCCGTTTTTGCGGTATGCTAAATAATTTAATCTTACTTCTCAAAATATACGATACTTCCGCCAACCCAATCTTTATCCATATTATATCTAACACCGATCATTTTTCCTTTGCTCAAGCGTGCGAGATTATTTACAGCAACGGGCCTGGCAGCGCCTTTTTTCCAAAAATAAAAAATCCTTATTTCTGCTTTTGCCGGAATGTTTGGAGTTTTTATTACATCCGCATACTTTACCTTTCTCTGCAAAATCCAGTTTTCAGGATCTTTTACTGAATCGATATCATTTTTGGTAACGTCAATAATTACTCCTTGTCCTGCAAAAGAAAACAACGGCTTCAAAACATAATTCTCCAGGTCATCGGGCAACTTTTTTAGTTCATTCAAATAAAAAGTTTCCGGCACATAAGGATGATGAATCAATGGTAACGTGAATTTGCTAATCCGGTAAAACCAGTTTGGATGCGGCACCCATTCAACATCGAATGGCTTTGTAATGTCAACGACGTCACCAAGAGAATCCTTAATCTGCGAAAGTTCATCGAAAATGATGCGGTTATAAATTCTTTTAATTTCAATTTTTTTTTCATCTTTTTTATAAAATAATTTCCTGCCTTCCTGAATTAAATCTGTAAGACAAACAATGGGTATATTTAGATAATCGTGAGTACAATAAAAATCAATTCTTGTCTTTTGTTCGTGTGGTTTTAATTCCAGCAGGATCACATTTTCCGGCTTATGACCATTTAGAATGATCTCGTTCAAAAATTGCAAATAAGATTCCTTATCATATCCGTTGAGATAAGGAGAGAAATTTTCAGGAATGTCAAAATGCTTTTCAATCACTGAAGCATAATATGCCTGGAATGCAAACAACGTCGGAAACCCCTGCATTTCTACGAGCTGAGGTTCCAGTTCACCCTTTTTATTTTCGCAAATACCAAAATCAAAAGCAATGAAATCCGTATGTTCATTTTCAATCGGAACGTTTTCATCTTTTGGAATGGCTCTTTCAGTTTGTTCCTTAAAATCCGGATTGGTAATAATATCTACAATAGCTTCACATGCATCTAACATTTTTCCTGTAAAATCTTTTGAAATAAAAACCGGTGTTTCCGCAACGCGAAAAGGGATGTCGCCCGGATGTTTGCTTTCAAGATCAAGCAAAAATTCCTGGTATTTCTTTTCAGTAAAATCGTTGTTGAATTTGGTTCTTATTTCGGGAATCATGATCTTGAATGGTAAATGGTGAGTAGTGAATCAGGCATAAATTTCTTGCAAGCTATTCAATGCGATATTTAAAAAATTTGGAAGGATGTGGTCGTGTGTCCATAGGATTTTTTCCGGGTCGTTCAATTGTTCTATCATCGATTTCCATTTTTCCAGCCCATAATTCTCAATCACAATTTTCCTCTTCTCATCGTCATGTAAACGGATCAACATTCCTGCAGGATCAGCTTCCGGATGAAATTGTGTACCAATAAAATGATCGGTAAAACGGATTCCCATTAAGGCTCTTTCGTAAGGCACGTGTGGTCGCTCTTTCTCAATGCATAAAACTTTTGCACCCAGCTTTTGTAATTTCTTTTCATCAGGCTGCACTACCTGGTAATCGCGGCTATCAACAGCATAAAAAGGATCAGGCATTCCTTCAAAAACCGGTTCGGTTTTACCAGTTTCTAAAAGATGAACGGGAAAAACACCAAAAGCAGAAGAGTTGCGTTTACTAAGCTTTGCAACTTTAAAATGCCGGCAGGCAAGTTGGAAAGAATGGCAAATAAAAAAACCATATTTCTTCTTAACATTGTTCACATCAAGATTATAATCATCAATTTCTTGCAGCCATTCAAAATATAAATTATCCCATTCCAGTCCCTCACTTTCTGTAGGACTGCCGGGACCTCCACTGCTAAAATAAATATCGTAAGACATATCAGGCAATTCATTTTTCTGCCTTACATCGAATTCTTTTGAGACGATATGTAAATCATTTATTTCGCCAAAATGTTTGATGATTTCACGCAAGCCACGCATGCCCTGGTTTTCATGTCCTTCATATAGATCTAAAATTGCAATACGAACGGTTGGTTTTTCATTAAGATTCATCCTGCAAAGATAATAAAATGGGCTTTTT
>JAICYZ010000447.1 GCA_025933935.1 Chitinophagaceae bacterium | reverse complement strand
ACCACCTCACGCGCAAGATCGCGATCCATATTTTTTAACGCCTCCTCTGCTTTTTGCAATTGCGACAAAACCATTTCCCACATAGAAATCACTTGCCGTTTTAACTGTTGAATTTCATTATCGAGTGGGGTAAGTTTTTGATTCCATTTTAATAATGCCATAATTTATATTTTTAAATATTCTATCCAAAATGACCCCGGATATAATCCTGTGTCTTTTCATGTTTTGGATTGGTGAAAATCGTTTTCGTATTATTTGCTTCAATTAATTCACCCAGATAAAAAAAACCAGTTTTATCACTCACTCTTGCTGCCTGCTGCATATTATGTGTTACCATCAAAATCGTGTATTGCGCTTTCAATTCATGAATTAACTCTTCAATTTTGGCAGTGGAAACCGGGTCAAGCGCGGAAGTTGCTTCATCCAATAATAACATTTCCGGGTTCATCGATAATGCCCGTGCAATGCACAATCTTTGTTGCTGTCCGCCTGATAAAAAGGTTCCTCTTTTGTGAAGTGTGCTTCTCACTTCCATCCAAAGCGCAGCTCTTTTCAAAGAAGTTTCAACAATCTCATCCTTTTGTTGCTTGTTCAGTTTAATGCCATTTAAAATGTATCCGGCAATAACATTGTCATAAATACTCATCGTTGGAAATGGATTGGGACGTTGAAAAACCATACCTACTTTTCTTCTCAATAAAACGGGATTCATTTCATAAACTTCTTCACCGTTCAATTGCATGGAGCCTTCTGCTGTGGCGTTTGGCGCCAGTTCATGCATGCGATTGATACAGCGGATAAAAGTTGTTTTTCCGCAACCGGAAGGTCCCATAATTGCCCACACACTATTTTTATCAATGTCCAGGTTGATATTTTTAAGAATATGGTTTTCTCCAAAAAAAGCATTGAAATTCCTCACTTTTAAAACTGCACTTTCCATTTACGTTGAATAATTTTAGAAATAATATTTAAAATCAAAATCATCAGTATCAGCAACATCGAAGCGCCCCACGCAAGTTGATGCCAGTCTTCATAAGGACTTGTCGCATAATTGAAAATGATGAGCGGCAAGCTACTCATCGGTTTAAAAATATCAGTTGTCATAAACGGACTGCCAAAAGCAGTAAACAGCAAAGGCGCTGTTTCACCGACCACTCTTGAAATACTTAGAATAACACCGGTAAGGATTCCGCCCAAACCTGTTGGTACAATGACTTTCAACATGGTTTTATAATAAGGAACTCCAAGCGCAAGAGAAGCTTCTTTCAAAGATTCCGGTAAAAGCTTCAGCGTTTCTTCTGTCGATTTTATAATCGAAGGAAGCATCATCAAAGCAAGCGCAACACTTCCTGAAAATGCTGAAAATCCGCCCATAGGCCTTACGATCCATTCGTAAATAATGATACCAATGACGATGGAAGGAATTCCCTGCAAAACATCAACAGCGAGGCGGCAATAATAAGCGAGCCTGGAATTTGTTTCTTCACTCAGATAAATCCCAATCACAATTCCAACAGGAATGGCGATGATGCAGGAAACTAATAAGATCAAAATGCTGCCAACCAATGCATTTGCAACACCGCCGCCAGTTTCACCTACAGGCTTT
>JAICYZ010000344.1 GCA_025933935.1 Chitinophagaceae bacterium | reverse complement strand
TTCCTTTTACAATAAAATTACCCGTAAGCACCCCAAGCTTTGGATTTTTCATAATCGTTCCGAGTTGTAAACCCGTTGCATTTAAAACCACATCATAATTGGCTTTATACTTATTGGTAATATTTTTCAATGTCCCGTTTACCTTAGCATTTCCTGATGAAGTACTGATCGCCATGTTCATATACAAATCATTCATACCACCGCTAACTTTTCCACTTGCAGCAAGCCTTTCAGGCAATGATATGCTTTTCGGCAAACTCTTTTGCGGCACAAAAGCAAGAATGTCTTGTTTGGAAGTCTCTAATTTGTTAATGCGGAGATCGGTATTTAATTTTTTTGAATCAGGCAGGCCGGTGATTCTCCCACTTACATTAATATCTGTTGCAGTTAATCCTCTTAAAATCAACTTTTGCAAATTCAGATCACTTACTTTTCCCGTAATCCGGGTATCAACATACAAGGACGAATTTGCTGGCAAAGAAGCCATTTTACTTTTCATCGAAGGCATTAATGTCTCGATATCTTTTACCGCAACTTTCGTATTTTCCAAATCTATATCCAGTCCAAGCAAGCCCATATTTTTCTTGATCGCATCCAATGACGGATAAGAAATCGCAATTGATTTTTTTATTTCAGATCCTGGCGTTTGAATCAATAAATTTTGCAACGAAACTCCTGAAGGAACCATGCTGAAATCTGTAGTGAAATTGTTCAAAACAAACCCGCTTTTTTCCTGCAGCGATGCGGATTTAATTGAAGCAAGAATGGTATCAGAACTATAATTGACGGAGCTGATATCTAATGCCAGGTTTTTAACATCGAGATGAGAAAAATCCATCCCGGAGGGCACTTTCGGAGCTGAACTATCATCATATTTCAAGTTGACATTTTTTACGTTTATGTCTCCCGAAATGAGCTTCATGGAAGGTGTTGGAGCGGTTACCGTGGTATCAACAGGCTTTTTCTTTACCGCCTTTGAATTCGTTTCAAACACAATATTGGAGTTATCCAGTGAAATATTGTTTAAGGTAATGATGCTGTTTTTCAGGTCGATCGTTTTTGGATGAACAACAGCGCTGCCAATTACCAGCGATGAATTTGTGTGTGATGGTTCGCTTTTATAATTTACGTTAATGCCCGACAAATTGATTTCTTTATTTTGCAACTGAAGATAATGTTCCGGAGGGGCAGCAGCTTCTGCAACCGATTTTTGAATCGATTTTTTTAATGGTTCTAACTGATAAAAATATCCGGTCAATCCGTTAAGCGTAATCGAAGGAATATTAAATAACAAATGCGACGGATCAAACTTAGAAATTTTTGTATCCAGGTGTCCGAAGGTCAAATCCATATCGTTGCCGGTAAAAGCATCTTTATACACGATTCTTGTTTTGTTTACAAGGATCTGATCGATGTTCATTTTTAAGGTAGATGTATCCTGTTTTTTCGGAGCTTTTTTTTGCTCGCTGCTGAAGGCATTTACGATAAACTGAAAATTAAAAACAGAATCGGGCGGCAACCTTTTCACTTCCAACACAATATTGTTTAACGCAATTTCTTTTATTTCAATGTCGTTTTTTATGAGTTTGAACATGTCAATGTTCACTTTTATTTCCTTCCCGTACAGCAAAGTATCTTTTGTCTGATCTTCAAAAAAAACATTCTGCAAAGAGATCGCTGTTGGAAATTTTACATCCAGTTTGCCGATCTCAACCTTCGTCTTCAGCTTATGTTCCAGATAAGAAACTACTTTTTTTCGGGCAAAATTTTGGACAAATGCAGTTTGGATGAGGATTAGAACAAGAATAATTAAGAAAACAACTGAGGCAAGAATCCACATAACTATCTTGGCAAGAGTAATCAATACCGGTCTCTTCTTTTTTTCTACACTTTCTTTGGATTGCATATTTTTTCCTGATGATATTTCTCTATCTCAAATTGCACACCAATTATAAAGAACCTTTTGAATGGTGAAATAAATCTTCCGGCAACCAATTACTCAATCATTTCATTTGAGGCTTTTCATAAATATTTGATTATGTGTATTTAAAGATTGCCGCAAAAAAAAACACACTTTTTTCTTACATCGCTTCACAATAAAACACGCTATGTTGACGTTCGTTAATTTATAAATACAGCCCCCTAACCGTTGTATTGAAAAATAGTTTTTACCTATCCAAATTCAAGACCTTGAAGAACCTTACATTCTTTCCGGCATTTTTGATTCATTCAAAATATCCGGCTTTGTTTTCCCTTTTTTTATTATGTGTATTTTCAGCAAAAGCACAAATAAAGGCAGATTTTAATTCTTCAAGCTCTGCCGGGTGTGCACCTCTTGTAGTGAAATATGCGGATTCATCTGCAGGAAATCCAACCTCATGGAAATGGGATTTGGGCAATGGCACCACGTCTGTATTACAAAATCCATCGGTCGTTTATTTTGATCCCGGAACCTATAGCGTTAAACTGGTTATTCGAAATTCTTTTGGTATTGATTCAATTACCAAGACTCAATACGTTACCGTTTACTCCGCACCTGTAATTAATTTTAATGCTTCTGCATTGACAGGGTGTTTTCCATTAAAAACTCAATTTTCTGATTTGAGCCTTCCCGGAAGCGGCATGCTCAATAGCTGGAAATGGGATTTCGGAGATGGAAACTTTTCCGACGAAGAGAACCCGCAGCATATTTACAATTCTACCGGCAATTTTAATGTTTCTTTGCGCGCCGTTAATAATTTTGGCTGTGTTGCTTCCAAAACAATTACTTCATTTATCCAAATCAATACCGGGGTAAAATCAGACTTTTCAAATTCCACAAGTAAAACCTGTAACGCTCCCGCTACCATTGGTTTTACCAATAAATCAACAGGCACCGGCGCTTTAAATTATTTTTGGAACTTCGGCGATGACAGCACCTCTACGGCGGCTAATCCTTCTCATACTTACAATTCATCCGGAAGCTATACCGTCAGTTTGATTGTTACAAATACTACAGGGTGTTCTGATACTTTAATTAAAAAGAATCTAATCATCATCGGCTCTACGAATGCAGATTTCTCTATACCGGACGTCGTTTGCCAGGGCGCGCCGATCTTTTTGAAAAACACCAGTAACCCGATTCCGTCGGCGGCAAATTGGGCTTTCAGCGATGGAACTTTTTCTGATGCAGTAAATGCAATTAAAGTTTTCAATAAAGCAGGAAACTATGAAATTACGATGGTCAGCAACAATGGGGCGTGTAAAGATTCGGTAACAAAAAATATAATGGTGGTTGCCAAACCAGTCATCTCTTTTTCTGCATCCGATAGCGTCTCCTGTAGCATTCCCTTAAACGTAAATTTTAAAAATACTTCTTCGGGTGTTACAAGCCGTAAAACCGGAACTTCAACTTCAACAAATACTTATTACTGGGATTTTGGCGATGGCAGCACTTCTACAGGCGAAAGCCCATCGCATACTTACTCTGCGGAAGGGAGCTATACCGTAAAATTGTTTGTTACTAACGAGGGTGGTTGTACAGACAGTCTTATAAAAAAGAATTACATCCGGATAAAAAAACCAGTTGTCAGCATTAATAATTTACCTCAACGTGGTTGTGGGCCACTCGTTCACAAATTCACTTCTACGGTAAATTCAATAGATTCAATCACC
>JAICYZ010000039.1 GCA_025933935.1 Chitinophagaceae bacterium | reverse complement strand
CCCGCAAAAATTAAATGTATTGGGAAAAGCAGGCGGATGGCTGAATGCCGTAAAAGTAACTTTGGGATTCCTGGAACTGGCCCTGGCATTAAAATTTTTATCCAACGCCGATCTTTCACAGGGCTGGCGTATCCTCGACCGTGAAGTTTTTATTTCTTTGTGGATCGTAATTTTTGTTCTCCTGGGGTTTTATCTTTTGGGTAAATTAAAATTTCATCATGATGATCAATTGCCCAAAAATGATTTTGATATTCCTTACATCAGCATTCCAAGGTTATTTTTTGCAATAGCATCTTTTTCATTTGCTGTTTACATGTTTCCGGGATTGTGGGGAGCACCGCTAAAGGCGATCAGCGCTTTCGTGCCACCCATGGGAACCCAGGATTTTAATTCGTCATCTTCATTAAAAGTTATTTCTTCTGATAAACAGGATTCTTCGTCCAATGATTTGCCACATCCGGTAAAATATTATGACCAAATGAAAATTTATGAACCGCCTGTTGTGGTACAATATGGCATGGTTACGTATTTTGATTATGATGAAGCGCTCGCTGTTGCACGTAAAGTACATAAACCTTTGATGCTCGACTTTACAGGAATTAATTGTGTGAACTGTCGCAAAATGGAAGGTTCAGTCTGGAGTGATCCTGAAGTAATGAAAAGATTGAAACATAATTTTGTGATTGTATCGCTTTATGTAGATGTACATAACGTGCATCTTCAGCCAAATGAACAATATTATTCTGAATCACTCGGCAAGAAAGTAACTACTCTTGGAGATAAGAATGCCGACTTGCAAATCACAAAATACAATGCTAATACACAGCCATTTTATTTCTTTCTCGACGCAAATGAAAACCGGCTTGAACCTGAAGGGTATGGTTATGATTCTGATGTGGAGAAATTTAAAAATATGCTGGATGATGTGGTAGCGAAATATAAAAAAAGTAGTGAGTAGGTGATTTGTGAATGGTGAACGATGAGTTGATCAACGATGAAGCACACTATTCATAAGAAGCAGACGAAGAAATAAATGTTTTTTCTGTTTTGTAAAATTACCTTTATCCACAACCGTTACTTTAAAAAAAAGTAATTGCGTTAAAAAGCTGAGTAAAAACGTTTACAGCTGGCCGTTATACTCAATTTACAATCCCTCCAGTTTCTTCAACGCAGCCTTCATATTAATTCCTTTACCCAAAACGGGCTTGAAAATATCACCGTGCGTGCGCATTCTTTCAATGGCATTTTTAATGGTGAAATCTGCTATTTTTAATCCTTTTTTTACTTCATCCCAATGCAATGGCATTGAAACAGTAGCTCCGGGTTTTGGCCTCACAGAGTAAGGAGCTGCGAGTGTTGCCTGGGGGCGGTTTTGTAAAAAATCCACATACATTTTTCCATTGCGGTTACTCACGATTCTCTCAATGCTCGTTAGTTCAGGCAATTCGTTATTTACTTTGGTAGCAATGATCCTTGCAAATTCTTTTGATTCTTCATAAGTATACTTTGCTGCCAAAGGAAAATAAATATGGATGCCTGTAGAGCCTGAAGTTTTGCAATAACTGTTGATGCCGGCGGCTTCAAGAATCGTTTTAGTAACTTGTGCAGTTACGATTACCTCGTCGAACGTATTTTTTTTATCCGGATCAAGGTCAATGATGCACCAATCAGGATTATCAGGTTTTTCAACAGTACTGCTCCAGGGATTCACTTCGATGCATGCAAGTGAAACGACGTATAATAAACTCGCTTCATTAGAAACAACCAAAAAGTTTTTATCACCGTCAACGCTGCTGTGGTAAGGAAACGTTTCAATCCAACCCGGCACTTTTCCTGTAACGTTTTTTTGATAAAAGCTTTCTCCGTTTATTCCATTCGGGAACCGGTTTAATGATTGTGGCCGGTTTTTTAAATAAGGCAAAATAAATGGCGCTGCCTGGTAATAATAATTGATCAGATCTCTTTTAGTGATTTTTTCTTTTGGCCAGTAAATCTTGCTCAGGTTCGTAAACTTCAAATCCTCGCCATTGACTTTTTTTACCTGCGTTTCTTCTTTTGGGTTTAATAAAGTTTTCCTGGAAGCCTTTGGCGCTGCCGGAATGAACGCTTCTTTTATGCCGTTTCCTTTTTCTTGCACTACATTTTCTGTAGGTGTTTCTTTTTCCAAAACCACTTCAGTCGCTTTTTTATCCTCTCGTAATCCACGAAAAGACGGATGTCGCATTACACCATCATTTGTCATCTCACGATAACTTACTTCGCAGATGAGTTCCGGCTTAAGCCACACTGCTATTGCTTTTGGCGGATTGGGACGAAAGCGCGAAGGCTGATTTACATCGGGTTCATTTGCAAAAGGGGAATCAGGTATAATAAGTGGTTCAAATTTTTCCATCATCTCTTTTTGAAGTTTAACTGTAAAACCTGTTCCAATTTTTCCCGTGAAGACGAGTTTATTATTTTTAAAAACACCGACCAGCAATGAACTAAATTTTTTTGGTGTTCCTTCGTTTTTTGTAAACCCACCAATCACAACTTCCTGGCGTTGCTCCGTTTTTATTTTCAGCCATTCTTTCGACCGGATGCCGGGTGTATAAAGGCTGTTGGATTTTTTTGCCATAATACCTTCCAGCGACATGTCTTCAGCAAGTTTGAAAAATTCCGGGCCGCTTGTTTCAAAACTTTCGCTCAATTTAATATTTGAAGATTCCGGTAATATGTTTTTTAAAAGTTCTTTTCGTTCAGTAAGAGGCAACTCAGTTGTGTCTTTTCCATCATACCATAAAATATCAAAAACATAATAAATCAAAGCGCCATCGGCCTCACTTCTCCAGTTTTGTAAGCTGCTGAAATCAGCCATTCCTTTTTCATTCACGCTTACAATTTCTCCGTCGATTATGGCTTCTTTTTTCCACGTTTTTAATTCTTCATAAATGGGATAGAACTTGTCATTAAATGATTTTGAGTTGCGGGAAGACAATTCGGGGTTGCCTTTTTTTATTAAAGCAATAGCGCGATAGCCGTCCCATTTTACTTCATATAGCCATCCTGGTTTATCAAACGGTTCATCAACTAATGTTGCCAGCATCGGCTCGACGGTCTTTGGAAATTTTGTTTTTTTTGCGCTTGCCAATAATTTTTCAACCGGATTATCTTTAATCATTGATTTTATGTTTGATGACAATTATGAACTATAAAATGTATGCCAATAAAAAATGATTCATATCGCTCTTTTCATGAACAGAAAATAAAAATTTACGAATTTTGTTTGTTTACTGCTACTACATTCATTTAAAATGAAATAAAAATATAAAGCAATTGCTGTTTATTCGTTTAATTCTTACGGTAAAAAAGTTCATTATTATTTAATCAAAATCACTTTTTTAAAACTCGCTGATTGATTAAATTGCATTATAATTTATCGAAAAAAACAGTAGATTCAAAAATGGAAAAAGATAAAAAAACAAATGGAAAAAGTTTTGCCGCATTTTATTTTCTGACAGCCGTGATTGTTACTACAGCCGCTGTCCTCATAACCATCAAAGAAGGCCGGCGTATCAAAAATGAGAATGAATTACTTTCTTATGAGGTTTGGTAAATGTTATTATTTCCTGAAATAATTTTCAAAAATCATTGCTGCACCCTGTCCAACTCCTACGCACATGGTTGCAAGTCCGTAACGTGATCCTCTTCTTTGCATTTCATGCAATAAAGTTGTCGTAATTCTTGCGCCGCTGCAACCCAGCGGATGACCGATGGCAATAGATCCGCCATTCACATTCACTTTCTGCAAATCAAGTCCCAGTTCATGAATACATGCAATGGATTGGGAAGCAAAAGCCTCGTTCAACTCGATCAGATCCAGATCAGAAATGCTTAAGCCTCCACGTGATAATGCTTTTCGCGTAGCAGCAACAGGCCCGATTCCCATAATCGATGGATCTACACCTGCAACGCCCATGCTTACCACTTTTGCCATCGGCTTCAGCTCATATTTTTTTACGATGCTTTCATTTGCCAGCATCAGCATGGCCGCCCCATCGTTGATTCCTGAAGAATTTGCGGCAGTTACCGTTCCATCTTTTACAAATGCAGGACGTAACTGCGATAATTTTTCCAAAGAACTTTTCCGTGGATGTTCATCTGTATCAAAAATGATTCTTTCGGTTTTGTTTGGCGTGATTTCTATTGGAATGATTTCATCTTTCCATTTCCCTGCCGCCAACGCCAAGAAATATTTTTGCTGGCTTTCAAAAGCAAATTCATCCTGGGCATGTCTTGAAATTTTCCATTGCTTTGCTACATTTTCGGCGGTTTCGCCCATCGAATAGGGATAATATTTCTCAACGAGTTTTTTATTAGGAAAACGCCAGCCAATAGTTGAATCAAAAATTTCTGCCTTACGGCTAAATGCTCCTTCCGACTTACCCATTACGAAAGGTGCGCGGCTCATGCTTTCTACGCCGCCGGCAAGAAAAATATTGCCATCGCCGACCATCATTGCTCTTGATGCATCCATAATTGCCTGCATTCCGCTTGCACACAAACGGTTCACTGTGTTTCCGGCAACAGTAACAGGTAAACCCGCAAGTAAAGCCGACATGCGCGCTACATTCCGATTGTCCTCGCCAGCCTGGTTGGCATCTCCTGCGATCACATCTTCAATTTCATTTACATCAATTTTCCCGTTTCTCTTTATGAGCGCCTCTATTACTTTAGCCAACAGATCATCGGGCCGAATCGTGCTCAAAGCACCGCCATACCTGCCAATTGCAGTTCTTACAGCATCAATAACATAAACGGTTTCCATTCTCTTTTTTTTATTAGGAGCTGCAAGATAAATTGTTTTAAGGTTTTGAGAGATTCGCGTTAGCTTAGAAGAGTTTAGAGAGTTTAAATGAGGTCGATAATCTCGCACGCATCCGCTTTATTTTTACCTTACGTGAACGGATTTAACAATAAAACTATTTAACAATAAAACAATTGATCCATCTTTGCAAAATGAACGCTGTAAAAAATATCAGAACGCTGACATTGGATGAATTGACCGAGTATTTTTTATCCATTGGTGATAAAAAATTCCGTGCAAAGCAGGTGTGGGAATGGATTTGGAAGAAACATGCCCGCAGTTTTGAAGACATGACAAATCTGAGCAAAGAACTTCGTGAAAATCTTTCAAAGAATTATTCTTTTCCCGCTTTAAAACATGATTTGTCCCAATACAGCAGTGATGGAACGATCAAGAGCCGCTTTAAAACTATTGACGGAAATTTGGTAGAAGGGGTTTTAATTCCTGTGGAAGATCGTCAAACCGCATGCGTTTCTTCGCAGGTAGGATGCAGCCTCAGTTGTAAATTTTGCGCAACAGGTTTTATGGAAAGAAAGCGCAACCTGACGTTTGATGAAATTTACGATGAGGCTGCGATGCTCAATGAGATGGCTGAAAAAACATATGGAAAAAAGCTGAGCAACATCGTTTTTATGGGCATGGGCGAACCGCTGCTGAATTATAAGAACGTTTTGAAAGCTATTGAAAGAATCACGGCGCCTGATGGTCTTGGAATTGGCGCGAGAAGAATTACCGTTTCAACTTCAGGTATTTCCAAAATGATTCGTCAACTCGGCGATGATGGGGTGAAATTTAATCTTGCGTTATCTCTTCATGCCGCCAATGATAAAAAGCGTAGCGAACTGATGCCAATCAATGAAACCAACAACATTCAATCTTTGATAGAGGCACTCAATTATTTTTATAATAAAACCAAAAACGACATCACCTTTGAATACATTTTATTTAAGAATGAAAATGATTCTTTAAAGGACGCTGACGATCTTATCAAAATTTACCGGCAGGTTCCCTGTCATCTCATCAACGTGATCGAATACAACCCGATTGAAAACGCTGATTTTGAGAAGCCGGAAAAAGAATCGACTCAAAAATTTATGGATTATCTGGCAGCCCATCGTGTCAATGTTCGATTACGCATAAGCCGTGGAAAAGATATTGATGCCGCTTGCGGACAGTTGGCGAATAAGGATTTGGAAAAAGTTATTTAAAAGAAAAGAACTCTTATTCATTTACCAGATCTCAATTCTTGAACTCCTGGCTAATCATTAAACCAAAAATTCCTCCATCCAAAATTCCAATTCCAATATGGCTAAAGGCAGGATTTAAAATATTCGCGCGGTGTCCGGCGGAATGCATAAATCCATATTGAGCAATAGAAATTGTTTGTGCGAGCGCGATGTTTTCTCCGGCCGTTAAAAAATGAATATCATTTGCCTGCATCCTGTCGAACGGATCTTTTCCATCCGGAGTAACGTGCGAAAAATATCCACGAACAAACATATCTTGGGAATGTTCCCGTGCTACTTTTGTCAATTGTTCATCTCTTATTAAAGGCGGCAATCCATGCTCGGCTCTATCTTTATTTACAAGCTCTATCATTTTTATTTCGAGGGAAGAATCTACAACGGCATGAGTAATCTTGAAAGGAAGTTTCAGAAAATCACCTGACTTCGTATGAATAGTAAGGTCATTCAAAGTTTGATAAATGGCTTTATTTAAAGCAGGAGATAATTTCTGATCAACCGTTTCCATTTTTACAGAAAGCCTGTTTGCAATCGCGCTATTTCTTACTGCCGAATTAATTCCGTCCGTCAGCGGCAAAGCAAGCAACAACGCGGCTATTATCGCGGCAAAGATGATTCCGTTGATAAAACCTGGAATGAGTCCGAGTGATCTATTTAACAAACTTTGATTTGTATAAGCAGAAGTTGCCGATGCAATTTTCCTCGTGATGAAACCGATCAGGATTCGCGCAACAATTGCTGTAATAATAAAAGCAAGTGGCAATTTCCACAACTCCAGAGAAGGGAAAATTTTTATGATTAACGAAGCGGTATAAGGATAAAAAATAAATGCTGTTATGAGGCTTCCAACCCAATTGACAAGACCAAGAATTTCTAAAATAAATCCATTTCTCCAGCCTGCCCAAACTGCGAGCAAAACGATAAGGATCAGCAACAAATCAACCCAATTCATAACCCGGATTTCACAAATAATATGCCTTAAAGAAATGGTGAGTTGCGAGTGGCGAAAGGCATTAGCAACGTTAAGACAATGGCAAATTAGCAAATGAGCACATTAATCCGTTTTCACATCAAACCATACTTTCTTTTCATTATTCCAATCGCCGTTATAGTTAATTGTTAATTCCTCACCAGCGTCGATTTTTCTTACCGTCTTTACCTGGATGGTTTCTTCTTCAAAATCCATAAAATATTCGCAGTTGCTGGAATAGCTGTGGTTATAGATAGGAATAAATCCAAGAGCCATACAACATTGTTTCTCATCTTTCCCCCATGCAAAGATATAATCATGCAACAATGTTTTATCGATATGGAGGCGATCTTCGGCACTCATTACAATTACCGGCGATTCTTCAATCACCGTATCTTTTTCTATTTTTTCTTTGGTAAAAATACCCCGTCCTTTTGATGACGTTTTTTTTATAAATAAAAAATCTTGAGTCATAATTTTCCGGAAAGTTATTTGCGCTAAATCTTTTGCTGCAACAGACGAAACTTCAGTAAAAGCTAAAACTACAAAAAAAAACACCTTACAACCTTCTTTCGAATTGAACAAAAAAAGGTAATAAGGTGCGATTATGATTTTAGATTACGTTACTGATCTTGAGAGTAAGAATAATTTTCTTTCCTAAAAAAACTATCTCCGTTTAAACGACTAGATGATCAGTGTGATGTCTGCCTTATCTTAATAAACATGAATCGATCATATTTGTTCTTTTGCTGTAAACGTTTTTTATAATTTTTATACTCCTTTAATTCTTTCTTTATAAACATCTAAAGCTTCATCCAGTCTGGCTTTTGAATCTCCCGCTCCTGGCGCATTATGCGACGGATGAATGTATAATTTTACACCGCGTTCTTCTAAAATTTCTGCAACCGTTGTTACCGTCATCCATACGCAGGTGATAAAAGCCATCGTCGAAACGGGCCCGATTTTATCAAAATGATTTTTTAATGTAACAGATGCATCTGCGATGGGAGCGCACGTATCCACCACAATATCGGCAATTTCAAAAATATTTTTTCCACTGGAATGTCTTGTTTTTTTGCCCTCTGCTTCAGCTGCTGAACCAAATACCACTACTTTCATTCCTTTCTTTTTTGCTTCCAGTGCAATATCAATATTTACGTTATTGATTCCTGAATGTGAGAACAGCCACATGGTATCGCGCTTATCAAAATTATATCCTTTCATAATTTCTACTCCATATCCTTCCACTCTTTCTAAAAAGATAAACTGGTGCACGCCCATCTGGCCGGTAATGTTTGTAAAAAAAGTAAGGGGCAATTCTACCATCGGATGAAAGCCCACAAAGCCACCGATCCGCGGATACATTTCCTCGATAGGCAAGGTTGCATGTCCGCAACCAAAAGTATGAACCCAGCGTTCGGCCTGTATAGAATCTGCCATTACTTCTGCAGCTTTTTTGATGTTTTCCATTTGCGTGTCCTCGATTTTCGACATGATTTCCCGGGTGTTTTCCAACCATTGTTTTGCTAACATGAATTACTAAATTATTAGGTTATTAAATTATTGTTTGATTGTTGTATTGTTTGATTGTTGAATTGTTATATTGGTTGTATTGCTTTTTTTAAATTTTCACACCTTTAATTTTCAAGCTGCAACTTTCGACCTTTCATTTTTTCCCTTTTGCTTATTCAAAATGTTATAGCACAACATGATCATGACTACGAGTTCTATAAAAGCCACTGTTATCAAATGTTTGATTCCATAAGTTTGCGCAATCACTCCCATCGTGTAATTGATCACCATATTTCCAAATAAGGCAATTACAAAAACAATACTGAAGGCTGTTGCCGAAAGTTCTTTGTACCGGTCACCAACCAAACCAAGCATGAGAGGGAAACCGCCTGCCAGCCCGGCTCCCAATAAGATCAGGCCTGCAACCGACACGAAAAAATATTGCCCGATGGCCAGAAAAATCAATCCTAGAAAGATCAGTGAAAACGCTCCGATCCATAATTTTTTTAGTTCTGTATTTCTAAAAACACTTCCCAGCAGAAGGCGCATAACCGTCATGCCGACAACAAAAAGTGACAGCGCATATAAAGCTTTACTTTGCGGAACATCCAGACCGGTTGTAAGAAAAGTGGTTGTCCAGTTATTGATAATCGCTTCAAAAGCACTTTGACAAAAAAGAAAAAAGGCAATGAGAATTAAAACAGAATCCTTTAACAATGACAGCCCTTTTGAAAGAGGAAAACCTTGCGCCTGTTTTGCCGGCGGGAATTTGATTAGTAAATAAAAAATGCCTATAGCCAGCGTTGAAAATCCAACAAAAGAAACAATCACATCATAGTTAAATTTCGATTCTAAAATTCCTAGCAGCAGTGGCATTCCTAATGCGCCAATACCAAAAAAAACGCCCAGCAAACTAAGGTTTGCACCTTTGTCTTTATCACTGATATCCGATACAAGTGCACTGGTAGCGCCATTGATAGCGCCGCCACCGAGACCAAATAAAAAAATTCCAACTTTTAATAAAGTATGTGACGGGGCGTAAGCGATTCCTTCGAAGCCGATGAACATGCTGAGGCACGTAAGCGATAATAAAACTTTGTATCCGTATTTATCACAAAAAGGACCAAATAATAAGGAGCCTAATAAAATACCAAAAGGCAAAATAGAAAACAATTCGCCGGAGGCAATTTCATCCAATAAATATTTTTGCTCCAACCCGTGTTTGACAGATCCGAGCGTAGTAATGCCCATACCAAAAAATAAAATGCCGATGCATGCTGCCCAAAAAACCAATTTTTTGTTGTACATATAAAGCGTTTATTTTTTTTCAGAAAGGGTTTTAAGCGCTAAGAATCCTGCACCATAAACGCCTGCATCACTTGCCAGGGCGGATGCTTCAAAACTCACTTGTTGTATGCTGATCGGCTGAGCCCATTTGGCCGCTTCTTCTTTTATTTTTGCAATCAAAGAGACGGCAGGGCCAAAAACTCCTCCACCAAAAATTATTTTTTCAGGGTTAAATAAGCTAACCAGGTTTGCCGTTGCCATTCCCCAATATTGGATACAGATGTTGATTACTTTGTTTGCTATCTCATCATTGTTGTCGTAAGCATTAAATACATCATGGCAGTTTATTTCTTCTGATATTTTGTTTTTCAAAACTCCTGAATATTCTTTTGTTTCATTTGCAAACTTCTGAGCAAGTTTTGCAATTCCTTCTCCTGACGTATAGTGCTCAAAACAACCGCACTGAATGTAATCTTCTTTGAAAGGCTTGTCAAGGGCCATCCAGCCTATTGCTCCGGCAATATCCCGTGAACCGCGCAATACAGTCCCATGAATTAAAATCCCAGCGCCGATTCCGGTTCCCACAGCGAGAAAAATAGCATCACTGCATTGTTGTGCGTTTCCTTTCCATGATTCGCCAACAATATAACACGCTCTGTCACTGTCAATAGCTACCGGAATTCCATTTGCTACCTTTTTAATTTCTGCTAAAAGGGGGTAATCATCCCATCCCGGAATATTGGGAGCCCAAACGGTTCCGGTTTTCTGCCGGTAAATGCCGGGAATGCAAATGCCAATTGATTTGATCTCATTTCCTGTGAGCAAAGCGGCATCGCGCATAGAGAGAAAATTCTTTACAATTAATTCGCCTACTTCACTTCCTTTCCTTTTGTCTAAAGCAGTAATTTCTCTTGATAAAATTTCTCCTTCTTCATTAAAAACAGCGGTAGCTAGTTTGGTGCCGCCAAGGTCGAAAGCTAATAATGCCATACAATTTAGTTTTGCGTGTTTTCGCTGTTTTAAAAAACTAAATTAGGAAAAATGGCATAATCATGCAAATAATTTTTTTATTATTAAATTCGTGCGGAAATCAAATCGGTTAAAAAGATTTTATTTATAAAATTTGGAAAAGGCGGAGAGAAAGAAGTGAACTGCACTTAAAATTTTTCTTTTGAAAAACGAGAAAAAATTAAATTGTTTATCTAAATTTAAAACATGGAATCATCCGTTAGCGGCATGTTCAAAAATGAGCGACATGCATTTATTTTAAAGCAGATCAACTTGCACAATAAAGTATTGTCTTCTCATTTGAGCAAAGAACTGGAAGTTTCTGAAGATACCATAAGGCGCGACCTTGCGGAACTTGCAGAAGCTGGTGAAATCATTAAGGTTCATGGTGGAGCTCTGTCCAAATCATATCATTATCCGGTGCATCAGACTTCTGTTTATGCGCAGGATGAAAAAAGAGTCATTGCAAAAAAAGCTGTAGAACTCATTCAAAACGGAATGGTCATACTTACAGAAGCCGGCACTACCATGCTTGAAATGGTACGCCTGATTCCCGACACCCTTGAAGCTACTTTTTTTACGGTAAGCCCTTTGATGGCATTGGAACTTGCGGAACATCCGTTGCTGACGGTGATTTTATTAGGCGGACAAATAGACAATTCCGCGCAAATAACCGTAGGTGAAAAACCGATAAGCGAACTCATGCAAATAAGGACCGACCTGTGTTTCCTCGGAGTGAATGGTTTAAATTCAAAGACCGGCCTTACTGAAGTGGATTGGAAAGTAGCACAGGTAAAAAAGGCAATGATCAATAGTTCGTCAAAACTTGCCGTGCTCAGTATTTCTGAAAAGCTAAATTCAGAACATAAGATGAAAGTATGTGATGTTCATTCGATAGATTATTTGATTACAGAACTTCACCCAAATGATAAAATATTGAACGGTTTCAGGAAAAGCGTCCAGATCTTTTAAATTGCGCTTGAACGTTAATTGGATCAGAACACAATGCAATGTGAACCGTGGCGTCCTTTATCCGGTCTGCCTTACATTTATTTACTTATTTTGCACTTCCCGTAATGCGGCTATTCTAGTAAGAAGATAAATTTTTATATAAATGAAGGTGTTTAAATTTGGTGGCGCCAGTACTAACAGTTATGAACGGATAAAAAGCCTTGCTCACATTCTTGAATATCATAAAGACGAAAAAGTTCTCATTGTTGTATCTGCTATGGGTAAGATGACAAATGCGCTGGAAAAAGTAGTAGATGCATTTTATGAAGAACGAAATGAAGATGCATTAAAACTTTTTCAAAAAATAAAAGATTATCATCTCAATCAGTTAAAATATCTTATCACACTTCATTGGGAAAAAGCTACCACGCAATTGAATGATTTTTTCACAGAAGTGGAATGGCTGCTGCATGACAAGCCTGTAAAGGATCTAAACTATTATTATGATCAAATCGTTTGTGTTGGTGAATTGCTTTCTTCTACACTGATCTCTTATTTTTTAAATGAAGAAAAACTTGCTAATGAATGGATTGATGTAAGAGATTTGATTAGAACCGATGATACATTCCGCGAGGGAAAAGTAGATTGGGATGTTTCAAAAAAGTTGGTTTCTGAAAAATTACTTCCTTTATTTGAGCAGAATAATTTTGTGGTAACTCAAGGATTTATTGGCAGCACGGACGAAAATGAAAGCACCACGCTTGGACGGGAAGGAAGCGATTATACAGCAGCTATTTTCGCCTATTTATTAGATGCGGAAAGTGCAACGATCTGGAAAGATGTAGATGGAGTGTTGAATGCTGATCCGAAGGAATTTCCCGATGCGATAACGATCAAAGAATTAAGTTATAAAGAAGTGATTGAAATGGCTTATTTCGGTGCAAAGGTCATTCATCCGAAAACCATCAAACCGCTGCAAAATAAAAACATTCCTTTATTTGTGCGCTCATTTTTGGATTTACGTTTAAGTGGTACCGTTATCACCAGTAACCAAAATCATCATATGCCAATTACGATTGTAAAGAAGCGAAATCAGGCTCTGCTGACATTACAAACAACTGATTTTTCTTTTGCCGAAGGAAAGCCGGTAAATTTGTTGTATGAAATTTTGGACGAATTAAGAATTAAGCCAAACCTCACACAAAATGGGGCGATAACGTTGTTCATTTGCATAGATGATGTTGATGAAAAAACAGAGAAGCTGGCGATTCTTGCTTCATCTTTTTTTAATGTAAACATTCAAAAAGGATTAACGCTTTTGACCCTTCGGCATTTCAGTGAGCAGTATCTTCAAATGAATGAGGCAAATGCTGAAATCATCCTGGAACAAAGAACTTCAGATACGATTCAGCAACTGATGAAATAGGATAAAAGGGAAATACGATTATTTCTTTGCTTGCTGAATCAAAAATTTCAGCCATCATTTATTTCATTTTAATATTGCTAAAGAAAAGTGTTTCCGTATTAATGCTTTTTGAACTGAAGTTTTAAATTGGAATTGAAAAATCTGCGTCTTTATAAAAATTTTTCTGTTTTTTTTTAAAATTAATTCTCATGAAAGAGAAAAGTAACATAGAACAACCGCAAAAGCGGTTTTCCCCGGCGAAAAGCATTGTAATAGGGGCGGTTATCGGCTTAATACTTATTTCATTGTTTGTATTTGAAGTCGACAAGCCCAAGGCGGAATGGGGAAACTTTTGGAAAGTAAGGCCTTTAATCATTGAACCAATAGCCGGCGCTATTGGGGGACTATTTTTTTATTTCATGAACTATATGGGTTCAAAAGGCGCAGTAAACAAAACGATGGCTTTTGTTTTAGGAATCGTTGTATTTTTCATGATGCTGTGGTTGGGAATTGTTGCCGGACTGCATAACACAATGTGGAATTAAACGGCTTTAATATAGAGCCGTTCGATGACTTGAAACATGTCTTTATTCATTTGAGAAATCTTCCGAGAATTCAAATCACTTTTGGTAATTTGTAAAATTAAACGGCGGTGTATTACTTTAAAAAAAAATAAAATTTTGCTCGGAATAGAAAAACGAGTATGTTTGAACATTCATACATGGAAATGAATCTTCAAATCAATCACGAAAGTAAAATACCACTTCACCTCCAGGTAGAAGAGCTGATAAGAAAATTAGTTACTTCACCTGAGTTTAAGAATGGAACATTACTTCCGAAAGAAGTGGAATTGGCGAATAGATTAGGTGTGTCAAGAAATACGATTCGCCAGGCGACTAACCGGCTCGAACATGAAGGATTGCTCATAAGGAAAAAAGGTGTTGGAACAAAAGCTGCGCAAAAAAAGTCACTTACTACCGGATTAGATCATTGGTATAGTTTTACGCAGGAGATGCGTGAAAGAGGAATAATGGTTATTAATCTTGAATTGAAAATTGAATGGGTAGTGGCTAATTCAAATTTGAGTACTTTTTTCAATATTGATAAGGGACGAAAGGTACTTAAACTCTCAAAACTTAAAGGGACAGCCGGTGAACCGATTGTATATTTCGAGAGTTATTTTCATCCACGGATCGGGCTTGATAACAATGATGATTTTCAAATCCCTTTATATACCATGTTGGAAAAAAAGTATGGGATCATTGTAAAAAGATCTTCAGAAAATATCAAAGCAATGCTGGCAGGAAAAATTGCGAAAAAATTAAAAGTTTCAGAATCAGACCCGATTCTTTTTAGAGAAAGATTTGTATATGATGCCGGTGATCGTCCTACTGAATATAATGTGGGTTACTACAGGTCTGACAAGTTTACTTATTCTATCGATATAAAAAAGACATAATTTTTTTCTTATTTTTAAATATGTTCATACATATTAACAAATGATACTTGGAGTTGACATAGGCGGATCGCATATTTCATCGGCACTCGTAAAGCCGGGGGAGACTGCAACGATATTAGATGATTCTTTTACACGGACGAAAATTCATTCATCGGCAGAAAGCGCGGATATTATTCTTAGTGAATGGGCGGATGCGATTCATGATTCTTTAAAAGAATTAAATGGGCATGTTTTGCAAGGTATCGGAATTGCCATGCCCGGCCCTTTTGATTATGTGAACGGGATTTCATTGATTGAAGGAGTAAATAAATATAACGCGCTCTACGGAATCAATATAAAAGAGGCTTTAAAAAATCAACTCAATATCGAATATGACCTTCCCATCATTTTTGAAAATGATGCGTCCTGTTTTGGTATGGGCGAATGCATATGTGGAGAAGCAAAAGGTTTTGAACGAGTAATTGCAATAACGTTGGGCACGGGTCTCGGCGCATGTTTTATAAAAGAAAACAAGATTATTCACAATGGTGATGGTGCGCCGCAAGGAGGTTATCTGTATAATTGCCCGTTTAAAAATGGCATAGCAGAAAATTACATTTCCTCGCGTTGGATGATGGATGAATATTTACGCATAACCGGGAAATATTTAACAGTAAAAGATATTTCAGAGAAAGCCCAGATTAATAGTGACAAGAAAGCCATTAATATATTTTTAAAGTTATCTGAAAATATAGCTGAATTAGTAGCGCCATGGATTCAATCTTTTCAGGCAGATTGTCTTGTTATCGGAGGCAGTATCGCACACGCTTCCGATCTGTTTTTACCCTCACTAACCAAGACGCTAAAAGATAAAGAAGCAATTTCTATCCCTATAAAGATCTCTAATAAAATGGAATTATCTGCTATTGCAGGCGCGGCAGGATTATTCCAAAATGCTGACACGGAAAATATGAAGAAGATAAATAAAACAAGCTGGCGTAAATCAACCCAGGAATTATTACCAACCAATGTTGAACAAATTGAACAAAACGACGAAGGATATAATTTGTATCCATTCAATAGCCTTGGACGTGGAAAAATATTTTCGGATTACGAATTACTTTCAAAATGGATGATCAATCGTAAGGCAGTAATCATTGATGGTTTTAATGGAAATGAGTGGAGTGTAATCAGGGAAAATCTCGCAAGATGTTTTAAAAAAATGTACAAAAAGGTTCTGTGGTATGAAACCTCTGCATTTTTGAAGGATGAAGCGGAAATAGAAAAATTGGTGAACCCCTACCTGGGAGAAGAAGATTCTGTTTGGGGCACTAAAACCGAACTGAGGCTGGAGGATTTTTATGATATGGAAACATTACAAAGTGTAAACAGTAAAATTGATGGCTACGACTTGGTAATATTCATCGGAACCGGAGCGGCGCTTAGTGGTTGGCGGGCGCCGATTGTATATGTTGATCTTCCTAAAAATGAAGTGCAGTACCGCATGAGAGCGGGTTTTGGTAATAATATCGGAGCGTCAAAAAATGCTGATTGGACTACCGTTTATAAGCGTCTTTATTTTGTTGATTGGGTAGTATTGAAGGAACATCGTAAAGAAATAAAAAATAAAATTGCCATTGTAGCTGATGCGCAATGGAAAGACAAGATAAGCTGGGCCTTCAAAGCAACTATTGATGAAGGGCTTGAATTTTTAAGCCATAGTATTATCAGGGTGCGGCCCTGGTTTGAAGCCGGCGCATGGGGCGGACAATGGCTGAAAGAACATATTCCTTCTTTAAATAAGAACGAAATAAATTATGCGTGGTCGTTCGAGTTGATCACACCTGAAAATGGACTTGTGTTTGAAAGTGATGGGAATTTATTGGAAATTTCTTTCGACTGGCTGATGGAAAATAATTCAAAGGAAGTTTTAGGTAAAGATTCGGAACGATTCGGCGATGAATTCCCAATCAGGTTTGATTTTCTTGACACATTTGATGGCGGTAATTTATCCATTCAATGCCACCCGTCTTTGCCTTATATTCAAAAGAACTTTGGCGAAAGGATCACCCAGGATGAAACGTATTATATCCTGGATAGTAAAAAAGACGCAGGAGTTTATCTTGGTTTCAAAGAAGATATAAATCCATCTGAATTTAAAGATGCGCTTGAAGAAAGCGTAGAAAAGAATCAGCCACTCAATATTGAAGAATATGTGCAATGGCATCCTTCGCATAAACATGATTTCTTTTTAATTCCTAACCAAACGATTCACAGTTCCGGGGTTAACAATCTTGTGCTGGAAATAAGTGCAACGCCTTACATTTTTACTTTTAAAATGTACGATTGGGTGCGGCCCGACCTGGAAGGAAATCCACGTCCAATCAATATTGACCATGCTTTTAATAATCTGAATTTTGAACGAAAAGGCAACCGGGTAAAAGAAGAACTTATTTCATTGCCTGCTGTGGTTGAAGAAAATGAGCATTACCGCTTAGTTCATTTACCTACTCATAATGAGCATTTTTATGATGTTCACCGGATAGAATTTTCAGATGAAACAACAATAGATACAAATAATACCTGTCATGTATTAATGCTGGTAGAAGGGGAGTCTATCATCGTGAAAACAAAAGACGGCACTGAAAGAAAATTTAATTACGCTGAGACTTTTATTATTCCGGCGGCAGCTGAATCGTATCAATTAATCAATGACAGTGGTAAAATGGTAAAAGTGATAAAGGCATTTGTCAAGTAGGGAAAAGCAATCACAAACCATCGAACAAATGGTTAGTAAACAGACAAATAATTCATATTTCTATTTTAAAAGATAAGCACATATAGTAGAACGATTAAGAGAAAAAGGAGTTTAAGATTTTAAACTTAAAAAGTATTGTATTCAACCATCTAATTTAAAGGTCACCAACATGAATCAGAAACAAACGGTTCCAAATAAGAAATATTTTTTCCTTATTTGCTTTATTGCCGCTTTAGGAGGCTTTCTTTTTGGATTCGACACTGCGGTAATATCAGGCGTTCTTGAATTTGTGTCAAAGGATTTTCATTTCAGTTTGTTGATGGAGGGATGGTTTGTTAGCTCGGCTTTATTAGGTTGTATCATTGGTGTAGCCGCTGCCGGAAAATTAAGTGACAGGTATGGCCGCAAAAAGATCATGATCTTATCTGCTTCATTATTTTTTATTTCAGCGATAGGCTGCATGTTCGCGACCAATTCTTCATTGCTGATTTCATTTCGCCTTATCGGTGGCCTCGGCATTGGTGTTGCCTCAATGGTATGTCCTCTTTATATCGCTGAGTTTTCTCCTTCAAATTTTAGGGGAAGGATGGTTACTTTATATCAGCTCGCGATCACCCTTGGAATCGTAGCCGCTTATTTTACAAATGCTTATCTCGTTAGGATCTCTTTAACCGAAACATTTGGTGGCTGGTTTCATTATATCATCACACAGGATGTCTGGCGTTCGATGATTGGAATTGGAGTAATTCCAGCTTTCCTTTTCCTGGTCTTTTTGTTTGTGGTTCCCGAATCCCCAAGATGGTTAATGGTGAATGGAAAGGAAGAGGAGGCGTTGAAATATTTACAGAAAATAAATTCAGTTGAAGCAGCGCAGCAGGAAGCACAGGAAATAAAGGAAAGTACAAAGGGAGAATCCCGCAGTATAAAAGAACTTTTTTCTCCTGTGTACCGAGTCGCATTTATCGTAGGATTATCACTCCCGTTTCTTTCACAATTATCAGGCATAAACGCAATCATTTATTTTGGCCCTTCTATTCTTGATAAAGCAGGTTTTTCTCTTGGAGCTGCATTGGGCGGACAGGTTACCATTGGCATCATCAATGTATTATTCACTTTCGTCGCGATTTTCACGGTCGATAAGTGGGGCCGTAAACCATTATTGATCTTAGGTATATCCGGCGCTGTTGTTTCTCTTATAGTTATTGGGTTTTTATTTCATTTCAATATAATTGAAGGTCCGTGGATCTTAACTTTTATCTTATTATTTATCGCATGTTTTGCTTTTTCTTTTGGTCCGGTGAGCTGGATTATCATCAGTGAAATATTTCCAAATGCTGTTCGTGGGCGCGCAATGTCATTAGCCACTTTATCACTTTGGATTGCTAATTTTTTTGTAGGCCAGTTAACTCCATTAATGTTGAAAAGCGAAAGCTGGGGGCCCGCTGCCACCTTCTGGACATTTGCAGTTTTATGTGCACCGGCTTTATGGATCACGTGGAAATTAATTCCTGAAACCAAAGGAAAATCTTTAGAGGATATCGAAAAATATTGGAAAAGAAAAAGTACAAAAAAGTTATATGCGGTTAAAGGTGCCGGCCCTTAGTAAATGTAGAAAAATATACAACTCATCATATTCCACAATCTTTTTTATCAATTAAATACTATTATATGAATTTCTTTAAACCAGCGCTGAAGCATTTTAATTCACAAAAAAAGCCGCTGCACTTTCTGGTGTTAATGATTTTTTTATGCGGCATCTGTAATTTAGCAAATGCTCAAAATTCTCACATTATTTCTGGTATTGTCCAGGATAACACAGGAGCACCAATTTCCGGTGTTAGTGTTACCCTGAAGGGCTCAAAAACCGGGGTCACTACCGACGAAACGGGAAAGTATTCGCTTACTCTGCCTAACGGACAGAAAAATGGAATCATTGTATTTTCTTATGTTGGCTTTGCTACCCAAAGTTTAGCTATTCCGGCGTCGGGAGTTTTGAATGTAACGTTAGTACCCAAAACCAGTCAATTGAGCGACGTTGTGGTTGTCGGTTACGGTACACAGAAGAAAGCATCGCTTACAAGTGCCGTTTCGTCCATAACCAGTTCTCAAATAGTCACTACAAAGAATGAGAACATTTTAAATACGCTTACCGGTAAGATACCCGGTTTACGCGTAGTTCAAAATACAAGTGAACCAGGCAGTTTCAATACTTCATTCGATATCAGAGGAATGGGCAGCCCCTTAATAGTGATAGATGGAATACCCAGGACTGACATTACCAGGATTGATCCCAATGATGTAGAAAGCATATCTGTTTTGAAGGACGCTTCCGCTGCAGTATATGGGGTAAGGGCGGCTAATGGGGTAATACTCGTTACTACTAAAAAAGGTAAAAAAGGCAAGGTTGAGTTGAATTATACCGGCACCTATGGTCTGCAAGTTCCCTCTTTCTTTCCGAATTCTGTGAATGCAGTACAATATATGACGTTGGTGAATGAGCAAAGTATGCATAACGTAAATGGTGGCCATATTACTTATTCACCTGAAGATATTGCAGCATATCAAAATGGTACCAAGCAAAGTACCGATTGGCATAAGGCAACGGTAAATACCTCGGCTCCGCAAACAGAACATAATTTAAGCGCAAGCGGTGGTACTGATAAAACCCGTTACTATGTAAGTTTGGGATACATGGGGCAGGATGGCATTTTAAAGAGTAATGATTTAAATTATAAGCGATATAATTTCCGCTCGAATCTCAGTACAGAAATCTCAAAGCGCCTAACATTTAGCCTGCATTTATCCGGCACTATGGATGAAAAGAATCAACCGGACCAGGCTCCTTATTGGATATTCAGAAGTATGTGGTATCAGCCGCCAACTAATTCCGTTTATGCCAATAATAATCCTCTTTATTTGAATAATCTTCCTAATCCACTGCATCCGGTTGCCCAATCGGAGGCAGATGTAAGCGGCTATCAAAAATTTGATAACAAGTGGTTTCAGTCATCGGCAGATCTCACTTATGATATACCATTTCTTGAAGGATTAAGTGTTAAAGGACTGTACAGCTTTGATTATATTTTGAATGATAACAAAATATTTCAGAAGGAATACAATTTATATAGATATAACAGTGCTACTGATACGTACATTCCAAGCCTAAATCAATCACCAAGTACCATCAGAAGGGAGTTTTACGAATATCCAACCAACCTGGAGCAGTTATCTCTGAACTATCATCATAATTTTTCGGGCGTGCATAATGTAACGGCATTGTTGCTTTATGAGCAAAGTACTCGTAATGCTGATAACTTTTACGCGCAGCGGCAACTTTCCATACCAGTGGATCAGTTGCTTGCCGGCAACAGCCTTAATCAGCAAGGCAATATGAATACCGGTCAACTTTACGAGTCTCAAAATG
>JAICYZ010000101.1 GCA_025933935.1 Chitinophagaceae bacterium | reverse complement strand
GAAAGTGACATCGAATTATTGGAAAAGGAAATGGACGAAATGGATAAAGAACTTCCTGTTATGAAAAATTTTATTTTACCTGGCGGCTCGCCTTCCATTTCGTTTATGCATGTCGCCCGGTGCGTGTGCAGGCGCGCCGAAAGGAGTTGCGTAAACCTGATGGAAAAAGGAGGCGAAGTAAATCCGTTAATCATGAAATATATCAATCGCCTCAGTGACTATCTTTTTATGCTGGCGCGTTATACGGGCATGAAAAATAATATCCCGGAAACTATCTGGCAAGCACGTGTATAAAGGACTATCCTAATTGTAAATAATGAACTAATTGCGGTATGAATTTTATCCATCCAAAAGTTTTTTTTATTGTTTCACTGATTCTTTTTTTTCAGCCGCTAAATTCTTTTGCACAGACGCACCCTATTTTATTTCAAAAGATTGACCAGGATAATGGCTTAAGTGATAATACCGTCCAGTGTATTTTTAAAGATAAAAACGGATTTATGTGGATCGGTACTGCTTCTGGTTTAAACCTGATGGATGGTTCTACCATTACTGTTTTTAAAAACGATGTGAATGACATTCATTCGATTAGCTCGAATAATATTACTGCCATAAGCAGCGATAGCAGTGGAAGGTTATGGATCGGATCCCGCGAAGGTTTAAATTTCTTCGATCCGTTTTTGCGAAGGTTTTCAGTATGGCCGCTTCAGAAAAATCTGCCAGCAACAAATGATAACATCATTGCAATTGCTGCTACCAAAAAAAACAATTTATTTATCGCTACAGCTTCCGGTCTGTATTTTATTAATCAAAAGACAAAAGAAACATCACATATCGAAATACCGGGCAACAATGATGAAAAAATTTTAAACAACAACATAACGCACCTTGATATCGATAAAAACGGATTGCTCTGGATGAGTACGTACAATGGGCTGTGGTCCTATAATGAAAACACTCATCAATTTAGTCATGTCATTTCTTCAGCAACCGATCCTGATTTTACCGGACTCCTGAACACTTTTATTATTGATCATCTTGGTATTCTTTGGATTGGCTCATGGAATAAGGGATTAAAAAAATATGATCCTGTTACAAAAAAAATAACCACCTATGACCCTCCTGGCCCAAATTCCACCATTACTTCAATTGCAGAGATAAAGCAATCCGATGACAAATATATTTTATGGCTCAACGGAAATTTCTACCGTTTTGACCTGGAGAAAAATGAATTTATAACCTTCCCGATATCTGAAAATATTCCTTCGTCCTCAAACACGGTCCTTTATTCATTCAATAAGAAATGGGTTTGGATCGGAAGTAATGACGGCCTTTATTTTTATAATCCTGCAAAAAATTTTATTGTTCATCACCGTTTTGAAAAACGAATAACATCCCAGGATGTCTCTCTTTTAGAATGGAACAATAAAATATTGGTATCGGGTGCGGGAAAATATTTTTTAAAAGCATTTAATCACCAGTTGAACGAAACGGATAATTTTACAGCTCCCGCAACACATCCGAACATTTGCTGTTTACGTTTAAAATTCAGTGATGCGGATAACATTGAAGCCGGAACCTCAGAAGGCGTTGTTGCTATTAATTTGAAAAGCAAGCAAACAAGGCTTCGACGAATTCCTTCATCAGCCCAAACATCATCAACGATCAATTTTATAACAAGCTTATTAAAAGACAAAACAGGAGGTTGGTGGTTGTTTCCGTGGCGAAATGGAATCTGGAAATCTGATACGTCTTTTAAAAATACTCACCAGGTTTTTAAAAATTTCATCAGTACCTATAACATCGCAAAACCATTGGTGATTTCTGATGCGGCAGAGGATAAAAATGGAAATTTATGGTTCAGCGATTATGATGAAGGCATCATTTTTTACAATAAAAAAATGAATGCTTTTTCCAAACCATTCATTAAAGAATTAGGACCACGGGCTTCGTTAACACAATTAATATATAAGGATAATTATTGTTATTCTTTTTACGGAACATTTTTGATTAACTGGAACTGTGACGATCCGAAAATACAAAAAATAAAATTGCCGGATCAACTCGACAAACCCATCAGTTCTATTGCCTTCGATAGTCTTGGACACTTCTGGATTGCTACACAAAACGGCCTTACTTGTTATAATTTGAAAGCAAAATCTTTTAATCATTTTTCTACCGCCGATGGATTGCTAACCAATAACATGGATGGGCGCCTTTATTGTTGCTCAGACGGAGATATGGTTTTCGCATGTCCTGATTTTCTTACTTTATTTGAACCTCAAAAGATGCTGCAATCCATAGAAAAAGTTCCGGATTTGAAATTAATAGAAATGATCGTGGACGGTAAACCGTTCAAACCTGATACTTCGGCATTAATGCGTTTTCACGATCATGTAAATAATTTTATTTTCACATGGGCTGTTACCGATTTTAATAATCCTTTGAATAACCGCTATTATTACCAACTTCAGGGAATAGATAAAGACTGGCGTTTTGCCGGAAAAAAAGGAGAAATAGAATTTGCAAGTTTATCTTCAGGCAATTATACTTTACTTCTGAAAGGCGCTAATGCAAACGGTATTGAGGCAAATAAAATTATAAAGCTGCATTTTGAAATTGAACAACCTTTCTGGCGCACCTTCTGGTTTATTGCTTTAATGTTTTTTGGCATTGTAGCATTGATCTATTTTTTTTATCATTACCGGTTGCTGCAACTTTTGGAATTGCAAAAACTGCGCAATAAGATCTCACACGATCTTCATGATGATCTCGGTTCCACACTTAGTTCCATTTCTATTTTAAGTGGAATGGCGATGAGGGAGAAAAAAAATGCCGATGCCAGCGGCATACTGTCTGAAATAAAAGAAAGTTCCATTTCCATGTTGGAAAAAATGGATGACATCGTCTGGAGTATTAATCCTAAAAATGATTCATTGGAAAGCCTTTTTCTCCGAATCAGAACGTTTGCTGCAAAATTATTTGAAGCAAAAGACATCAACTATAAAATTAAAATTGATGAATCTATAAAGCACGTCCATTTGCAAATGGAATATCGTCAGCATATTTATCTCATCCTGAAAGAGGCAGTGAACAACCTTGTAAAATATTCAGAATGCACGGAAGCAGAAATTGCAGTTTCATGTCATGCTTCCTTTTTGGAAGTTGTTGTCAAAGACAATGGTCACGGTTTTGATGCGGATAATAAAACGTTCGGCAACGGCATAAACAGTATGAAAAAAAGAGCCGCTGAAATGAAATCAAAAATAGAGATCAATTCAAAAAAGAACCTTGGTACAACCATCACTCTGTTGGTAAAAATCAAATAAATATATGATACAAATGCTGAATGCATTTACTCAATTTTGTACGCGATGATTAAAATTGCCATTGTAGAAGACAACAAAACCTTGCGTTATTCACTAATGCATCTGTTTACTCATTCCGAAGGAATGCAATGCGTCGCTGCACTTCCTCATTTGATGAATGTTGTAAGCGAATTCAAGAAGAGCAGGCCTAATATAGTGCTTATGGATATCGGGCTTCCAAATATTTCAGGAATTGAAGGCGTAAGAACCGTTAAAGAAAATTTGGAAGACATCCAGATATTGATGTTCACCGTTTTTGAAGATGATGAAAAAATTTTTGAAGCGATCAAAGCCGGAGCATCCGGCTATCTATTAAAAAAATCTTCTCCTGAAGAAATTGTTGAAGCAGTAAAATCTTTGTATATGGGCGGTGCTCCTATGTCGTCAAGCATTGCAAGAAAAGTGATCGAATCTTTTCAGCATCACCGGTCAGCTAATAAAAATGACTACGAATTAACCACACGCGAAACGGAGATACTCAATTCCCTCATCGACGGACTAAGCTATAAAAAATTAGCAGAAAAATATTTTATCAGCATCAGCACAGTGCGCACACACATCGGTCATATTTATGAGAAGCTGCACGTAAATTCAAAAGCGCAGGCCGTAGCAAAAGCTTTGAAAAAGTAAATTTTTTTTGAAGTACTTTCGCTAGAAACGCTGATTTTTTAGATAAACTTATCTCATTTATTTCCACTGTTTGCAGGCGGCATCGGAGGCTGGTTTTCTCCCATTTTCTTCATTGGCGGTTTGCTTTCAGGATGTGGATCTCCATGATGACAAGTATAGCAGGTAACATATTTAAGCATATAGCTTACAGATGAAGTGTCCGTGGTGGGAAGTGCCATTTTTCCACTATCCATGCTTTCTGCTATTTGCTGAAAATGATTTTTATTGATATCAATAGTCATCAGCATCATTTTGCGGGCAATCTGTTTTTCAGGCTTATCATCTTTTGCAAAATCCATTTTCCTGGTATCATCATTTCTTACATGGCAATAATTACATTTTACTCCAAGCGATGCAGTGAAATGATGCATCACACTGTCAAGCCCGTCTTCAGAAATATTTTTTGGCAAAATCTGTAAATTGGTAAACCGTGGCTGGTATGAAGTAGTAAAAGCCTGGAACACAAAAACACTTATTAAACAGCCAGTAATTATGAGAATACTTTTTTTCATGGTTTAATTTCTTTTAATACCGAAATTATCGAAAATAAATCAACAGTTCCAAAAAAAATTTGCATTTCGGCGTTATGATCGTAACTCTTGTATGATGGTGCAAGAAGTATGTGTTGCGAGCAACCGGGTCGTTAATTTAAACTTTTTAACGTTTTTTATCTGATGTGAATAAGTAAATTAGTAAAAGAAGATATTCATTTTTTATATTTGAAATGCTAAATACTTTTTTTATAAACATCTAAAAATAACCTATTGACAGAAACAATAATTAACCTCGAAACTGTGAGCCCCATTGATTTTTTTGGCGTAAACAATGGAAAATTAGACATTCTGAAAAAGAAATTTCCGCGTTTAAAAATACTCAGCCGTGGCACACAGATAAAACTATCAGGAGCTCCCGAACAAATAGAAAACGCAAGAGATAAAATAAACCTGGCGGTTCAATATTTGGAGAGAAATGGCAACATGAGTGAAAACTACCTGGAACAAATTCTAGGTGGCGACGATGAAAAGGTTATCGATCATTTTATAGAAAAAAACCAGGCAGATGTATTGGTTTTCGGCCCTCATGGTAAAAGTGTGAGAGCAAGAACCGCGAATCAAAAAAAGATGGTGCAGGCGGTAGATAAAAATGATATTGTTTTTGCTATTGGCCCCGCCGGAACCGGGAAAACATATACAGCCGTAGCTTTGGCGGTTCGCGCGTTAAAAAATAAACAGGTTCGTAAAATTATTCTTACTCGTCCTGCCGTTGAAGCGGGAGAAAATCTTGGTTTCCTTCCGGGCGATTTGAAAGAAAAGATTGATCCATATTTGAGGCCTCTTTATGATGCGTTGGATGATATGATTCCGGCGGACAAACTCGGTTATTATATGACCACACGAACCATTGAAATCGCTCCATTGGCCTACATGCGTGGTCGCACGCTGGATAATGCCTTTATCATTTTAGATGAAGCTCAAAATGCTACAGACCTTCAGTTAAAAATGTTTTTAACCAGGATTGGTGCCAGTGCAAAAGCAATCATAACCGGCGATATTACGCAAATTGACTTGCCTCCGAAAGTAAAAAGCGGCCTTGAAAAATCAGTAAGGATTTTGGCAAATATTGATGGTATCGGCCACGTCGTACTTGATGAAGAAGATGTTGTTAGACATAAACTGGTTAAGGCGATCATCAAAGCATACGACAAGGAAAAATTGAAAGAACTGGAAGATTTGAAATAAAAAATTTGCTGATTTATTCGGGCTGATTATAATACAGCAGACAAATACATATCGTCGATTCTTGCTTTTATATTGGATTTTCGATGCAATAATGTCATGCAAACTTTGCAAACAACTATTGGCAAATTATCAATCGAAAAATTACCGCCGCGGTAAACGACAAATAATCGAATTTTCTTTTTGTTTTTAAATGACCTTCTTACAGGCCTGATGGTGTGGAAGGTTCTGCAGAGGCAGTACTGTTTCCTTTTTTAAAGAACTCGTCAAAATGTTTTTCTACATCAGGAAAATGTTCTTTGAGCGCACTTGATGCTTTATCCTTTAAATCATTGAAATAGCTTTTTGCATTTTCAGCACCGCTTTCTGCTTCATCTTTCAGTTTATGAAATTTGTCTTTTAAATTATCTTTCATCTTTTGTTTCTCTTCATCGGTCAGATTGCTGTATTTGTACGCACCAAAGGCCGCTGCGGCGCCGAGAAGTATTGCTGCAATATGTTTGTTATCTACACTCATGGTTTTAAGTTTTAATTTTACCTGTTTATAATAAGACAAGAACCTTGCCGGTTTGATAACACTTGCAGCAGCGAAATGATTACCGATGAAAGATAATTTTCCCTGACAAATCACCGGAATGTGACTAAAATTATTTCTGTTTCGGTTGACTGTCCATCCATGCCTTTTTGCTGGCCTCCATTGCTTTTTTCATTTCCTCCTGTTGTTTTTTCCATTCAGGCCCCTCAAAAAACTGCTTTGTTTGCGCCATCGCTTTTTGCAAATTTTCCTGTTGCTTTTTCCACGCATCGCTTTTAAAATAAGACATGAGCGAATCTGTTGAATGCTTCAGTTCCTCCTGGTGTTTCTTGAAATATTCCTGCATCTGCAAGCCATTTTTTTGAATTTCCTGCTGCTGTTTTTTCCATTCAGGGCTGTTGAAATACTGCTGTACATGGGCCGCACTTTTTTGTATTTCTTCCTGTTGTTTTTTCCATGCAGGACTGTCGAAATACTCCTTCATTTTAGCGGCATTTTTTTCAATTTCCTTTTGTTGCTTTTTCCATTCAGGACTGTTGAAATATTTTTGCATCGCCATCGAATTTTTCCGTATCTGTAGCTGTTGTTTTTTCCACGCATCGCTTTCAAAATATTTTTGCATCGCGGCAGTGCTTTTCTTTATTTCTTCCTGTTGCTGCTTCCATTCTTTACTATTGAAAAAATTGGTAACAGGAGAACCGGTATCTTTTATTTTATCAATCGGAGGCACCGGCGGAAGTGGTGGAAGTGGTGGTGCAGTCGGTGTTACCGGCGGTGTGGGAAGCACCGGTGGAACAGGCGGCTGTGGTGCTGCGTTAGAAGCAAGTGGCAACGGGGGCTTTGGCGTTTTTGGTGGTTTCGGTGGCGGCGGAGGGTTCAACGGAGGCGGACTGTCAATCATTGTTTTTGCATAAAAATTATTTACACTAAAACCAACTAAAACTGAGGAGCCAATTAACGAATAGGGAATCCTGTTAACACTGGTTTTCTTTTCAGGACTGGAGGCTTTACTTTCTTTTGGAGTAAGCCAGGCAACAGAAAGAATGGCTGTTGCAACAATTGCTAGAACGATGAATTTTTGCCGCAGATTAATTCGATTGTTTTTCATTTCCATAATGTTTTTAATTCGATGAAATAATTGTGATCGTTTGCTGACAGCTGTCATTACCAGCGCCGGTCGGCACATCGGCTCTTCTAAAGCCAGGAGCGCGCGCGCATAATGATGCGGATCTGATAATTTCAATACCATTTCATCGCAACACTTTTCCCGCTCAGCACGGATGTACCTTGTGATCCACCACGTGAACGGGTTGAAAAATAAAATGGCATCTATTACAGATTGTATCAGGTTAAATAAATAATCATTACGCCGGATGTGCGCCAGTTCATGAAGCAGGATTGCTTCAAACTGTTGAACAGAAAGATGATTCATCGTGGCGACAGGCAATAGAATTACCGGTTTAAAAAAACCAATCAACATCGGTGTTTCTATATACCGTGAAAAATAAGTACGTACTTTTTTTTGAATATTGATCTGCTGTGCCAAATACAAAACCTTCTGTTGCCATTCAGGCGCTAATGCTGTACGGTCTTGTGTTTTAAGGCTTTTGGTTTGAAAATAATTTAAAAGGAGCCTGGTAGCAAACCAGACGATTCCAAGTAAATAGAAAGCTGTAATAAAAGGCAAATAACTATTTAGAAAAGAAAAAGAAAAACTGGTGAGACTGTGATCAACGGGTGGATGAAATTGCATTTGCAGCAAGCCGTTTGTGGAAATCGCCTCCTGGTAAGACAATTGATTTGGCATTTTCCATAACTCGCTGAAAAGGGTAATCATAAACCACAATGCAATTCCTGCATATGCAAAACAGGATATCAAATATCTAACCTGCGCCGCTGCCTGTGAAATCAATTTTAATATTAAGCGAAGGCAAATAAAAATAATAAAAGCCTGCCATAAGCTGTACAACAAAGTGCGGGCAAGCGCTTCTGCAGCCGGAGAAAAAAGAAAATTAAAGTGTTCCATTTTAATTAATTTTTGCTTTAATTATTTTCGTACCTGAACCTGGATTTATTTTTTTTGATTCTTTTTCTTTTCGTTCATTCCTGAAAATTCGATTTCATCCAGGTATTTTTTTATTTCATCGATCTCCTCCCTGGACGCTCTGTGATTGCCAAGCGCGTGCATTACTAATTTTGCTGATGAACCTTTAAACAATCCTTTGATCATATTTCCAACCGCTTGCTTTTGCACGGACTCTTTTTTTATCAAGGCCGAATAAATATGTGTTTTAGCTTCATCATTCCGGCTCAGCATGCCTTTGTCGTGCATGATTTGCATGAGCTTCAAGGTGGTTGTATAGCCGGATTCTTTTATTGCTGATAATATCTGATGTACTTCACGAACGGTTGAAGGACCTTCTTCCCAAAGGATTTGAAGGATTTCCATTTCACTATCTGTTGGTTTATTTAATTTTAAATTCGTCATTATTTGTTGCTTTGCTGCATGGCTAGTACGAAAGGTTTCGTAAATCGAATGTACGAAGAGTTTCGTAGATGCAAAATATAAAATTCATTTTTAGAAAATTTTAACAGTCAGATTATTAAATGATTTCCGTTGGAAAATGGGAAATAAATTATAACTCAATGTGGGCGCGCACCCCGAATACATTTACAGGCCCACGGTCTTTATTGTAGCCGGGATTTTTTACAAACTGGTAATCTATTGTCACCCACAAAAATTTTGAAAGACCGGCATTATAATAGGCTTCAACGATTTGTTCGTTCCCATAGTTGAGCTTGCCATCGCCAATAATAAATCCATAGCCGCCATCTTGCAAAAATATTTTATGCTCAGATGAGAGACCATTAATAGCAGCGCCGACTCCAAGAACATCTTCAGGCCTTTTCCATTTATTTCCCGCGATAGAGAAGCCGCCGCTTATCGTTTTGTCAATTTCGGTAAAAGCCCACGATACATCTTTTCCATCGTTCCATCCCGCACGGGCAAAAAAACCGATGTCATTTGTAATTTCCTGCTCCACATTCAGACCCAATCCGTATTTGTGCCCACCATATTTGTTATTTTCTGCAGATCCATTGATAACATTTAAAAGAAAACGATTATTATCAGCAATAGATTTAATTCCTTCTAAATAAGACGGAGACCGCGAATGTGTACTGCTGGCCATAAAACGAATAATTCCCTTTCTTTTACGAATGGAGAATGAGTGCTGAAATTCAAATGTTTCAGAATGAACGTGCACGTTGTATTCCATTAAATGAAAATTGGCGATGCGCGGAACAGCAACCGTTGAAAGCCGTAAAGCCCACTTAGGTTTTATCAATTCAGCAACTACTCCATACGTGTAACCGCGTGTGTCGGCCGGATAATCCCAACTGCCGTTTGCCCATAGTGCCCAATTAAAAAACTGTGTTCGTGGATCTTTGCTGTAGGTGTTATCGTCATAAAAGTCGGAAATGGCAAATTTGCCGGCGCTGATGGTGATTCTGTTCGCAGGGATCATTGCACCAACCTGATTTATTGCGTCTGGCGCTTCTTCCACTTTTGGTCCCAAAGAAATACTCTGTTGAAGATAAGCGCGCGCAACAAACACTTCTGGCGCCACTTCCCCTACCCTGTACGTCTCGCCATTCAACGCACCGGCAACGCCTTTTGCAAAACTCAAACCTTTACCTCCTGATACTTCAGGGTTAAGATAAAAGACGGCGCCTTTCCATAATTTCCGGCCAAGAAATAAAGTAGCAGTGAGGCTTGTTGCTGTCGGTTCTGCAGTATCTGCGAGACTATTTGCGCCGCTGTATTTTGACGGGAACGATGCGTGTCTTTGAGAAATGACCGTGAGTTGAAAATGATCACTCCAATTCGATGTTTTTGCTGAATCGTTGCGCTGCGCCCGGGCAGAAAAGCTGAAAGAAAGACAGAGAAAGATTGTTTTCAAAATTACTTTCATACTTTTCGGTTACGGTTATTTGCTAATTATGATTGTCTTCCTCATTTGTTTGACAAATCTAAATAATGGGAAACAGAAAAAGACAAAATTCAGACGACTAAAAATAAAACTCTTTTAAAGTGGTAGAAGAGATGGTGAACAAAATACCGGCTATTTCTTGTTTTACTGCAAATGAGTCAGACAGATTTTACAAAACCGGTACGGCTTCCTTCCTAAAATTCAGACGACTAAAAATAAAACTCTTTTAAAGTGGTAGAAGAGATGGTGAACAAAATACCGGCTATTTCTTGTTTTACTGCAAATGAGTCAGACAGATTTTACAAAACCGGTACGGCTTCCTTCCTGTAATCAAAAGGAAGCGAGATATAAAAGGTGGAACCTTTGCCCGGTGCGCTTTTTACCCAAATGTTTCCATGTTGCCGGTTAATGATTTCTGAGCAAATGTAAAGCCCGATGCCCATGCCCGGAAAAGTTGATTGACTATCACCATCTACACGGTAAAACTGCTCAAATATATGTGGTTGATCTTCTGTGGGAATGCCAATTCCGAAATCCTGAACCGATAACTGTACTCCTGTAGCGCCAGGTTTCATTTTCACGATTATTTCAGACGTTCCGGGAGAATATTTAATGGCATTTGTAATCAGGTTGTTAATCACCTGGCCGATCTTATCGATATCTCCAAAAATCTTTACTTTCTTTTCAGCTTCATAGCTGATTTTAAAATGTGGATTGATCTTTTGCATGTCATCTACAATTTCTTTTACTAATTGATTAAAATCGAAGTGAGTTTCTGTAAAAATCAATTTTCCTTTTTCAACGCGGATATTATCCAGAAGATCAGTTATAAGAGTAGTAAGTTTATTTACCTGCTTGCTCATTTTCCTTTGAATAGCGAGGGTTTGTTCATCACCTTTTTGTTGAAGCATTAATTCTGCTATTTCTCCGTATGCTTTGATCGTAGTAACGGGTGTTTTCAGTTCGTGACTGGCCATAGAAAGAAAAGCATCTTTTCTTTGCTGCTCTTTTTTCAGATGGTGGATGTCTGAGAAGGCGCCGACCCATTTGATAATTTTGTTTTCATTATCAAAAACCGGTTCTCCGATGGCTGCAAACCATCTGTATTCTCCTGATTTGCTTTTGAGTCGGACCTCGGCTTTATAAGGGTTGTAGGTAATTAAGCTCTCCTTCCAGATCTGCATAATCGTTTCCAGATCATCGGGATGAACAATTGATTCCCAATGGTCATCAAGCATTGACAAATGAATCCCTGTATATTCTTCCCATTTTAAAGAAACAAATTCCGACTTTCCTTTTTCATCAGTTACCCACACTAATTGAGGCAGGCTTTCAGCAAGCAGCCGAAAACGTTTTTCACTTTCTTTTAAAATACTTTCTGTTTTTTTGTGATAATCAATATTCGTGAGAGCGCCAATCCATTTAATGATTTCACCACTGGCATCTTTGATGGGATTACCGATTATATAAAACCATTTATAACTGCCACCTTTTGCTCTTAACTGAAATTCCACAGCCATTGATTCTCCGGTTCGCAGGCTGTATTGCCATCTTGATAATACATTCGAAACATGATCCGGATTTACGTATTGTTCCCAGCCATTTCCGAAAACCTCATCCGGCGTACTACCCGTATAATCATACCATTGTTGACTAAAAAAATCAACAGTACCGTCTCTGTCTGCTGTCCAGATCAATTGTGGAAGTGACTCGGTAAGTGTACGAAACCGTTTTTCACTTATTCTAAGCAACGATTCTGCTTTTTTCGCCTCTGTAATATCGCGTGCAATTTTCGAAATTCCAATGATCTTTCCCTCGTTATCTCTTATCGGAGAAATGGTTAGTGAAATGTCAATCAGGTCACCGTTTTTGATGAGTCTTTTCGTTTCAAAATGATCAATGCTCTTTCCCGCCCGAAGTTGTGAAAGAATATATGTTTCCTCCTCGAATCTATCCGCTGGAATTATTTTTAAAATTGGCTGACCAATCATTTCTGCAGCTGAAAAGCCAAACATTTTTTCGGCCGATGCATTCCAACTTGTGACGATTCCTTCTGTCGATTTACTGATAATAGCATCGTCGGAAGATTGAACAATAGCTGCCAGCTTTGCATTGTCCGCTGCCGCTTTCTTTTCCTCCGTAATATCGTGCATCATATTAACAGCACCCGTTATTTTCCCATCAGCATCGTATAAAAGCCGTGGAAAAGGAATGATATTTCTCCTGCTTCCATCTTTACGTTCTATAATAATTTCAAACTGTTCTATCCGCCCTGTTTTCAACCCAATTGCCATTGGCGCTTCATCAAGAGGCAACGGCGAACCATCAGCTTTATAAAGCCGAAAAGCGCCATTCCATTTTTCTATTTCTGGCTGCGGCACACGTCCCCAAAGCCGAACAGCTGCCTGGTTATACAATAAGATATGACCATCGGCGTCGCAGGTATAAAGTGAAACAGGAAGATCAGTAACGAGTTTTCGGTAGTT
>JAICYZ010000158.1 GCA_025933935.1 Chitinophagaceae bacterium | reverse complement strand
TGGAAATCACGACAGCTATTTTCGAAAAGAAAGATGACAAAACCAATAATTACCTGGTAGATATGATCCTGGATAAAGCCGGAGCAAAAGGAACCGGCAAATGGACTTCACAGGAAGGGCTGGATCTCCCGATGCCCATACCGACAATAGATTCAGCCGTTATGATGCGAAATCTTTCTTCATTGATCGATGAAAGAAAAGAAGCTGCGGCACTTTATAAAACAGAGCCTCAGAAAATTGAAACAGATAAAAAAGAATTCATAAATCAACTGAAGGAAGCCTTGTATTTCGCTACTTTGATCAGCTATGCACAGGGATTGGCGATGCTTACTACAGCTTCATCAGAATTAAAAATGGATATTCCTTTGCCTGAAGTTGTAAGTGTTTGGCGTGGCGGTTGCATCATTCGCTCGGCAATGCTTGACGTATTTAAAAAAGCATATCAAAATCCAAATTTGAAAAATTTGTTGCTCGATCCAAACATTGCAAATATTCTACAGCAAAAAGAAGCGTCTCTTCAAAAAGTCGTTTCTGTTACAGCATTGAATAATTATCCTGCAGCCGGGTTAATGGCTTCTTTAAATTATTTCAATGCGTATCGGCGAAAAGTTTTGCCAACCAATTTGATACAGGCACAACGTGATTTTTTTGGCGCTCATACTTACCAGAGAACTGATGATCCGACCGGCGTTTTTCATACTGAATGGGAATAGCAGCAAAATACGAAAGGCAATAATGTAATAATCAATTTTCAACAATCAATATTCAATAATAAATAATCAAATGTTAGATTACAAAAAATTACCACCAGCAGTGCTTGTCATATTTGGAGGAAGTGGCGATCTGAATTACCGCAAATTAAACCCTGCTCTGTATAATCTATTTTTGGATAATGCAATGCCGGATCACTTTAGCATTATCGGTATTGCGCGTTCACCTTATTCGGATGCAGATTATAAAAAGCACTTAAAAGAAGGCATTGATAATTTCTCGAGAATAAAAGATACGAACGGAAATTGGGAGGAATTTTCGAAACACCTGAGCTATTTACAAATGGATATTAACGATGCAAAATCTTATGATAAAATCGCTGACATTGTAAAGAAAAAAGAAGCTGAAGCCGGCGCCCATCCAAATGTAATCTTTTACATGGCTGTAGCACCGCAACTTGTACCTGAAATTGTGAAGCATATTGGTAATATGGATCTTTGCAAGGATACAAAGTGCGCCCGCATTGTGGTGGAAAAACCTTTTGGCCACGATCTTGACAGCGCCATCGCTATGAACAAGATGCTCGCCGAATATTTTGATGAAGAACAAATTTACCGCATCGATCATTACCTGGGAAAAGAAACCGTTCAGAATATATTAGCGCTTCGTTTTGCCAATGCCTTATTCGAGCCTTTGTGGAACCGCCATTATATTGATCATGTTCAAATCACAGCCGCGGAAACTGTTGGAGTAGAAGGCCGTGGTGGTTATTATGAAACTTCCGGCGCGCTAAGAGACATGATTCAAAATCATATTTTGCAACTGCTTTGCATGATTGGAATGGAAGCTCCGGTTTCTTTTGATGCCAATGAGATCAGGAATAAGAAAGTAGATGTATTAAATGCCATCCGCCGTATTCCAAAAGAGGAAGTGCAGGAATACGCTGCCCGCGGTCAATATGGTCCGGGATGGATGAAAGGTGAAAAAGTACCGGGATATAAAGAAGAAAAAGGGGTGAACCCGGATTCAAATGTTGAGACTTTTGCGGCAGTAAAGTTTTATATTGATAACTGGCGCTGGGAAGGAGTTCCGTTTTATGTGCGCACCGGGAAACGCCTTCATGAAAAGTCAACCGAGTTAACGATTCAGTTTAAACCCGCTCCTGACTTTGCTTTTCCAAAAGAAGCAACAGAAACCTGGCGGCGGAACAGGCTTTCAATTGGCATTTCTCCTGAGATGGATATTTGTCTAAGATTCCAGGCAAAAAGGCCGGGACAAGCGATGCGATTAAATCCTGTAGATATGGTTTTTAATTATGAAGACGCATATAAAGGTGAAGAACCGGAAGCTTATGAAACACTTTTATATGATGTAATGGACGGCGATGCTACTTTATTTATGCGCGCCGACCAGGTAGAAGCAGCATGGAGAGTCGTGATGCCGATTTTGGAAGTTTGGGGGGCTCGGAAGCCATTGGATTTTCCGAATTATTCGCCGAACTCGTGGGGCCCTGAAGATGCGGAAGCGCTGATTGCACGTGATGGGCACAACTGGATTTCCATGCCTGCAAAAGCTCATTCAAAGGCGTCTGAAAAAAGTAAAAAGTAAAAAATGGAACTGCATATATTCGATAATAAAGAAATCATGAGCGATAAACTGGCTTCATGGATTTGCGATATTATAGAAGAAACTTTAAAGAAACAGGAGTTTTTTACCATGGTTCTTTCCGGTGGTGAAACACCGAAATTGCTGTATGAAAAACTGGCTACACCTGAATATAAAAACAAAATAAACTGGAAACACATTCACATTTTCTGGGGAGATGAAAGAGTCGTTCCTTTCAGCGATGACAGAAATAATGCGAAAATGGCTTTTGATATTTTGCTGGATAAAGTTGATATTCCAGCAGATCAAATTCATATAATGCGCACTGATATCCAACCAAATTTTGCAGTAGACGAATATCGAAAATTACTGCATAAATTTTTTGATAGCTCCAGTTACAGCTTTGATCTCGTTTTGCTCGGAATGGGAAGTGATGGCCACACCCTTTCTTTATTTCCAGGTTCGCCAATTATCAACGAACATGTTCATTGGGTAAATGCCGTTTTCAATGAAAAACAGCAAATGTATCGCATTACTTTAATGCCGCTGATTGTTAATAAATCTGCTCAAATTGTATTTATGGTAAGCGGAGAAAATAAGGCAGGGGTTTTAAAAGAAGTACTGGAAGGAGCGCGGGATGCGGAAAAATTACCTGCACAAAGTATTGTTCCTGTGGAAGGAAAACTACATTGGTTTTTAGATAAAGCAGTAGCTAAAGATTTGGAACAAGAATGAAAATTAATCAAAAAAATAATCAACAAACGAAGAAATAGGGCCGATTTATTTTTTCTTCTCCATACAATTTAGACATTCAGAATCAGTTCAACCATTTTCTTTTTTTAGCCATTTATTTTTAAAAATCGTGCTCTGATTGCCTGAAGTTGTTCGTCGGTAAGATGAGAAGTTTTTTGAACAACTTTTATAAAATAATCAACTTCGTCCTGCTTCGCCGGGCATCCAACATTGCTTCCCGTTAGCCTTCCGTCATTCGAGTGAAGCCTTGAATCTGCCAGCAATTTTCCATTCTTATCAAGTATAATCCAATAAGGAATTCCCTGGTTGTCATCGCCTCCATATTTCGCCATTAATTTATTAGCGCCTGGAGTATTTAGCTTTTCTTTTTCTCCTCTTTCATATACGGTAAGATGTTTAATGACATAATTGTTATCAAAGAAAGATTTGACAGTCTGATCATTCATTGCGGTGTCCATCCGATGGCACCAGATACACCATGATGCATGAAAGATTACGAAAATGTTTTTATCATTTTTTGCCGCTTCCTTTTTCGCTTCTTTTATAATTGTCTGTGCACTTTGCACTTTCGTTTGTGCATACAGGTTAGTGATCATAAAAACTAATGCAGGTGCCAACAGCTTAATTACTTTCATTTTTACTTTTTTTGATGCTCAAAGTAAATATTTTTCGATTGTTTGAAACGTTTTTACGATAATAAAGATTTTATAAGACACCAAAGAAAAAAAAAGGTCACTTTCCTTACACATCGTACATTTGTTTTAAATGACATCTTCTTATTTTACTTACAGCAAACCAAAAGTTTTACAGGCGCTAAGATTTCATTTTTTTAGTAGAAATGAAATCAAGATTATGATAATTGTGGTGAATATATTTGCCATCTCTGCGGCTGTTTTATATTTTACGGGCAAAGTTTCACCACTTGCTTTTCTAATGAGTTCAACACTTTGGCTTGCTTTAATGTTTGCGTTCTGGATGGTGCTTCCCGCTATTATTTATCGTAAAGCCACTACATTCAAGGACCATTTCAAAGTAAGTTTTGAAGATCAGCACATGTTTCTCGAAAATGAAAGAGGTGGCAGAAGCTGGCCCTGGAAAGACTTCAGCAGTTTTGTGGAAAGCACTAATTTTTTTCATTTGTACTTTAACAGCAGGGCTTTCTTTATTATTCCAAAAAGCGCTTTTCCTAAAACTGATTGGCCGGGAATCAGAAAATTTTTGAAAGAAAAAATCGGATAATCATGACAATAACCATTTGCGTTTGTGGAGCAGGAACGATGGGAAGTGGCATTGCACAAGTATCTGCACAAAGCGGTTTTGATACCATTCTTTTTGATGTAAATGAAACTGTTCTTGCAAATGCACAAATTTCTATTCAAAAGAATTTGCAATACCTGCTGGATAAAAATAAAATCACTGCAAAAGAAAAAGGAGAAATTTTCAACGGGATAACCTTTACCAGTGATATAAAAAATTGCACGGCCTTTATAATTATTGAGGCAATTATTGAAAAAGAAGAAGCAAAGGTTGTGCTGTTCAATGAACTCGCAAAATACAATAATGAAGAAGTTATTTTTGCTACAAACACTTCGTCGCTTTCGGTTTCTTCAATGCAGGAAAAAATAATTTTCCCGGAAAGAGTCGTGGGAATGCATTTTTTTAATCCTGCTTATATTATGAGATTGGTGGAAGTTGTAAAAGGCCGCGAGACAAATGATGAGATAGCAAAAACGGCTTTTGACCTTACCAAACAAATGGGTAAAATTCCGGTGATGTGCAAAGATGCGCCTGGCTTTATCGTGAACCGGATAGCGCGTCAGTATTACCTGGAAGCTCTTAAAATCGTGGAGGAAGGAGTTGCATCTTATGATGAAGTGGATCAAATTTTAGAAGGTACTGGTTTTAAAATGGGCCCATTCAGATTGATGGACCTGATTGGAATGGATATCAACCTGGCCGTTACTAAAAGCATGTATGACGCTTATGATAAAGCTCCGCGTTTTGAACCTTCTGCAATTCAAATAGAGAAAGTGAAAAACAATGAATTAGGAAAAAAAACCGGAAAAGGATTTTATAATTACAATAAATAAAAAGGATAAATTAATTTACATTACTTCGTTGTTAATTGCAATTCCGGAAAAATGCCTGAAGAAAATATTTCAGAAAAAAATACGCGAAAAAAAAAGATCCTGGTAACCGGTGGTGCGGGTCTTGTTGGCAATGAACTGATAAGACAATTGCTGGCTTCCGGAGAAAACGTAAAAGCAATTTATCATTCTACACCTCTTTCTCTTTCGGATCCAAATCTTGAAATTGTACAATGCGATATTCTTGACGTGATTTCTTTAAACCAATTAATGGATGGAATTACGCATGTTTATCATTCTGCGGCTTTGGTTTCATATGATCCGAAAGATAGCCAAAAACTTCTAAAAATAAATATTGAAGGGACTGCAAATGTAGTGAATGCCTGTATCGACACCGGAGTAATGAAATTGATACATGTCAGTTCTGTAGCGGCTTTGGGAAGAATCCGGCAAGATGAAATGGTAAGTGAAAAAATGAACTGGACAGAAGAAACAAGCAACAGTATTTATGGCAAATCAAAATATTTTGGCGAGATGGAAGTGTGGCGCGGCATCGGAGAAGGGCTGAAAGCAGTGATTGTAAATCCTTCCTTAATTCTTGGTGGAAACAATTGGGAAACCGGATCTTCAGCCATTTTTAAAAATGCTTATAACGAATTTAAATGGTACACAGACGGTATTGGTGGCTTCGTAGATGTAAGAGACGTGGCACGTGCAATGATCCTGTTAATGAATAGCGAAATAACTGCTGAACGTTTTGTTTTGAACGGAGAGAATTTACCTTACAGAGAAATATTTACTTTGATTGCAAAATGTTTTGGCAAGAGACCTCCGTATAAAAAAGTTTCTCCTTTTTTAGCAGAAATGATATGGCGGGCAGAAGAAATAAGGACAAGGTTTACAGGAAAAAAACATATGCTTACAAAGGAAACCGTGCGAACAGCCCAGGCAAAAGTGTATTTTGATAATCAGAAAATATTAAAAGCGCTTCCGGGTTTTCAATTCACAAAAATTGCAGATACCATTAAATATACCTGTGCTGCTTTGAAAGAGACATATTCACTTTAATACAAAATCTATACTCCATGAATATCAATTTGCAAATTCTGTTTGTAGCCATTTTTATTTTTATCGTGTCGTTTTTGTTAACTCCTTTTAAAGTTGCTGCTCAACCATCATATTTTATTGTAAAAGGAAAAGTTGTAGATAAAAACACAAACGCTCCTTTAATAGGCGCGTCCGTGTTTGCCCAGAATACAACGATTGGAGAAGCTACTGATGCGCAAGGAAATTTTAGCATCCGCCTTCCCGAAGGCGGTTATTCTTTGGTTACAACATTTACAGGATACGAGACTGAGAGCATCCGTGTAAATGCTTCATCTAAAAACGACAGCCTGCTTTTTGAATTAAATCCCGAAGAAAAATCTTTGGAAGCAGTTACTATTTCTATCTCCAATGAAGTGCCAGACGGATGGGAAAAATATGGTTCTTTTTTTATTGATAATTTTATCGGACAAACAAATTTTTCAAAACAATGTGTGATCAAAAATCCGGAAGTACTGCATTTTTACTTTATTAAAAAAAGAAACACACTAAAAGTAAAAGCAAAGGAACCATTGATCGTTGACAATTTTTCTTTGGGATATACTTTGAAATTTGCTATTGATTCTTTTACAAATGATTATAATTCGAAAACCAACTTATTCATTGGTTATCCACTTTTTGAAGAGATGCAGGGAACACCTGAGCAGCAGGAAGCCTGGAATAAAAACCGCGCAATCGCTTACAAAGGATCTTTACTACAATTCATGAGAAGCCTTTATCAGCGCAGCTTAGAGGAAGATGGATTTGAACTTCAGTTTATTGTAAATAATAACGGCGAAGATTATCCAATACATATTGGCGATCTTTATGGCGCGTTAAATTATCAAAAAGATGACAGCACACAAACGGTTGAATTCTTTCCAAATCAAAGTGAAGTGGCGGTGATTTATAAATCTCATCCCGAAAAAAATTATTTCAATTTAGATTCTACAGCAAAGAAAAATTTTCAATTATCTACATTGATCTTTCCGAAAGGAGAAACATTTTTTATAGATCAGAATGGATATTTTTATGACCAGGAAGATTTAATAACAAACGGTTATCTTGGTTATAAAAAAATTGCTGATATGCTGCCTTACGATTATAAACCGGAATAGAATCCGTGATGTTGTCACTTTGATGTTTTGAAACATAAAACACCACCTGTGGTAGTTCGCTTGTCGAAAATTTATTTTAATCCTTTTATCTTCTCCCAGATTTCCGGAAGTCGTTTTATCAAAACGAGTTCTTTTCTTTTGCTATAAAACTCCTGGATAGGCGTGCCCCAATAAGTTTTATTTCCTTCAATGCTGGATGTAACTCCGCCCTGTCCCATCACCACCGCATTATCACCAATGGTAATTGTTTTATTCACCCCAACCTGCCCCCACAGAGTAACTCCATCACCCAGAATTGTTCCGCCAGCAATACCGACCTGGGCAGCGATCAAACAATTTTTTCCCATCACCACATCATGTCCAACATGAATTAAATTGTCCAACTTTGTTCCGCTGCCGATAATCGTGGAATCGCTGACACCACGGTCAATGGTACAACCAGCGCCTATTTCAACATCATCGTGAATAACAACCTGACCACAACTCTGCATTTTTTTGTACCAGTTTTCACGGTTCTTTTTTGTATTAAAATAAAAAGCATCACTGCCGATCACCGTTCCTGAATGTATTTCTACATGATTTCCGATTACACAATCATCATAAATAACGACGTTTGGATGAATGATACATTCATCACCAACGATCACATTATTTCCCAAAAAAACATTTGGCATGATGATCGAATTTCCTCCAACTTTCGCACTGTCACTAATCATTTTATTTGAAGCAACGAAAGGTTTAAAATGATGCACAATTTTCACATAGGCGTCAAAAGGATCATCGACTATAAACAAAGTTTTTCCTTCAGGAACTTGTTTGTCAGCATTAATAATGATAAACGTAGCAGCGCTGTTAAGACATGCATCGTAATACTTTGGATGATCCACAAAAACAATATCACCGGTTTTTACTTTGTGAATTTCATTGATGCCCGTAGCAAAAGAGTTTTGATTACCGGATACTTTTGCGTTGATAAAATCTGCAATCCACTTTGCAGAAACAGGAGAGGGAAACTTCATAAAAATTAATTAAAGCATCAAAGATAAAGTTTGAAAAATTGAACATGATTTTTTCTAAAAACAATAAACGATGTAACCATAAAAAAAAATTTAACAGAGATGACATTGATAAAAAAAATGATCCACTTTAAGTAAAGAAACAAATAAATGGTTTTTAGTTTTTACGGAAATTAAAAAAATGATATTGAATACAACCCTTTGCTGCTGCCGCTTTTCAAGCTTTAAAAAATAATTATTTCAATGGTAATAAAATTTTTTTTTCAGGTAAAAGTGATTTTAAAGATGTTGCTGATTATTTTTTTCATGTTTATCCACAGAGCATTTTAAAGATGTTGATAAAAAAATTTGAAATATTTTTCCTTATCGTGAAAATTATTTTTAATATTGTGTAAGGAAATTTATTTCCTGTACTTACTAACCCATCCATATAACAAAGCCCGTGCATTTCTTGTCGGGCTTTATTATTTTTAATGCACGTTTTGTTGAAGAATATTTCATTAAGATCTTTAAAGAAAAAACTTTTGAATAAATATTTTATCGTTCATAAACCTTTCAATGTGTTATCGCAGTTTTCTTCAACAGATGGCAAAAAAACACTGAAAGATTTTTTTGATGTTCCGTTGAATGTCTACCCGGTTGGGCG
>JAICYZ010000300.1 GCA_025933935.1 Chitinophagaceae bacterium | reverse complement strand
GGTTGTACAGACAGTCTTATAAAAAAGAATTACATCCGGATAAAAAAACCAGTTGTCAGCATTAATAATTTACCTCAACGTGGTTGTGGGCCACTCGTTCACAAATTCACTTCTACGGTAAATTCAATAGATTCAATCACCGCTTATCACTGGGATTTTGGTGATGGAAGCTCGTCGGATTCTATTACGCCTACGCATATTTATAACACTCCCGGAAAATATTCAATCACGCTTACTTATACAACCGAAGGTGGTTGCTCAGCAAGCATAACTGTACAAAATGGAATTGTTGTAGGTTCAAAACCACAGACGAACTACATTGCTGATCAGACGAATATTTGCGCTGTTGAAAAAATAAACTTTACAGATCAGTCTGTTGGAAATCCGGATCAATGGATCTGGTTTTTTGGAGATGGTGGCAGCTCCGTCAAACAAAATCCTGTATATCAATATAATGACACCGGATACTTTTCAGTTACTTTAATTTCAATTAATAACGGTTGTGCTGATACGCTTACCATTCCTAAAAAGGTTCATGTAAATCCTCCCGTTGCAAATTTTTCTTTTGTAAAACTGTGCACTGTACCAAGACAGGTTGCCTTTACAGATGCATCAATCGGCGCTGATTATTGGAACTGGAATTTTGGAGATGGTACCACATCTGTTGAAAAAAATCCAACACATACTTATGTTACGCCTGGCAATTATATCGTTTCACTCACTGTCACAAATCAATCCACCGGATGTTCAGAAACAAAGACACAAACAATAAAAGTGATCAGGGAAATAGCAGATTTTACGGCAAGTGATGCAGAAATCTGCAGAAATGCAACTGTCACATTTTCCACGTCAAATATCAATTCCGGCAACATTAATTTATATACCTGGAAATTTGGAGATGGTGTTTCAATTTCCGATTCAGGTAATACAATCAAACATAAATACACCAAAGCATCAAGCTATAATGTAACATTATTTATAAAAGATATAAACGGCTGTATTGATTCTATTACAAAGCCGTTAGCAGTTCAGGTAAATGGTCCTACCGCCGTTTTCCGTTCTTCTATTCCCGGTACTTGCCTGAATAGCTCTGTAAACTTTTTTGATAGCTCCTACAGTGATGGAACGCATGCCATTCAACAATGGCAGTGGAATTGGGGCGATGGCAATACAGATAATGTAAGCGCAGGACCGTTTAATCATACGTATTCTGCGCCGGGAAGTTATGCGGTTTCATTGATTGTAACTGACAACAAAGGTTGCGCTGACACCCTCAAAAAACCAAGTGCAATCGTTGTTTCAAAACCAATTGCGGCATTTACTACAGATTCACTTTCCTGCACCAGCAAAGCAATAAATATCAGGAATTCTTCTTCCGGCCCGGGATTAATTTACAACTGGGATTTTGGAGACGGCACTACATCCAATCAGATCAATCCGGTTCATCTATATACTGCAGAAGGAAACTATACCATTAACCTTTCTATAAAAGATCAATATGGCTGCACCAGTTCTGCGTCAAAAACAAATTATGTAACGATTGCCAATCCTGCTGCCAGCTTCACATTGAGTGATTCTGTTGGAACCTGTCCCCCATTGGTAGTTAATTTTATTAATACCTCCGACAATTATACAAAATGGTCGTGGGATTTTGGTGATGGAACAACCTCGTCAGAACGCAATCCTTCTCATTTCTATTCAGAAGCAGGAGTTTTTAATGCAGTTCTTACCATCACGGGCCCAGGCGGTTGTATTTCTCAAAAAACAAGGCAAATAAAAGTGGATGGACCATCAGGAACATTTTCTTATAACAATATGATTGGCTGTACACCCTTGCAATCCGCGTTTAAGGCTCAGACAAAAAAGAATACTTCTTTTGTTTGGGATTTTAATGATGGCACCACCATTTCCACAAAAGATTCTAACGTGGTTCATTCTTATAATACTCCCGGAAAATATTTACCAAAAATGATCTTACAGGACGCTAAAGGATGCCAGGTTGGAATTAAAGGATCAGATTCTATTACAGTGTTAGGTGTTACCGCCTCTTTCAAACCCAACGGCGCTTTGGTGTGTGATTCAACTCCTGTAAGCTTTACAAGTACAAGCGTTACCAACGATGCAATTGTAAAATATGTTTGGAACTTTGGCGATGGAACTACTTCTGCAGACGCGCTTCCTTTGCATTCTTATCATCAGGCAGGTTCATACATCACTTCGCTACAGGTTACTACCCAAAGAGGTTGTACAGATTCTGTTCAAAATCCGCAGGCAGTAAAAGTAAACCGCAGTCCACAGATTTCGATTTCCGCAAGCGCTGGAGCGTGTGTTCCGGCAGTCATGAATTTTACTGGAATCATTTCCAATCCTGACACATCAAAAGTTTCATGGAAATGGGATTTTGGAAATGGCAATACTTCTACTCAACAAAAACCAACAGGACAAAATTATTTATCGGCAGGAAATTTTACGGTAAAAGCAATTGGCTACAGCAGCAATGGTTGTAATGATACAGCCACTAAAACAGTAGAAATTTATCCTTTACCGAACTTATCAATTTCTGCAGATACAGTTGTTTGCTTTGGTTCGTCGCAAACGTTAAACGTTGCAGGCACAGAAAGTTATTCATGGTCTCCGGCTAATTATCTTTCGTGCACGAATTGCGCAAACCCGGTATCAAAGCCGGTTTCCGGGATAAAATACCATGTGAAAGGAACAAGCGATAAGGGTTGTATTTCCATTGATTCTGTTTCTTTAGTGGTTAAATCGCCTTTCAAACTTTCAGTCAGCAAAGCAGATACTTTATGCTTCGGACAATCCGTGCAATTGAAGGCTTCCGGAACAGACAAATATTCATGGAGCCCGGCAGCCGGGTTGAATAATTCATTGATCGCAACCCCAACTGTCACTCCAAATTCTACTACAACTTACCAGGTGATTGGTTCAGACTCCAAAGGTTGTTTTAGAGATACCGGTTATATTCCTGTAAAAGTTTATCCGATCCCGACAGTAAATGCCGGCGGAGAAAAACATATTAATGTAGGAAGAGAAGTAGAAATTATTCCTGAGATTTCAAGCGACGTAACCAGTGTTTTATGGACGCCATCCACAGGAATTGTTTCGAAAAATAATGCATCAATTACCGTAAAGCCACTGCAATCGCTTGAATATTCTATAGAGGTAAAAAACGAAGGCGGTTGTACAGCACGTGACAAAGTATCGGTGTATGTATTATGCAACAATGCGAATGTTTTTGTGCCCAATACTTTTTCTCCAAATGGCGATGGTTCTAATGATGTTTTTTATCCAAGAGGCAGCGGTGTTTTCAAAATTCAAAACATAAAAGTGTTTAACCGCTGGGGTGAAGTTGTTTTTGAAAAATCGAATTTCAATCCAAATGACGTTTCCGCAGGATGGGATGGAACATTCAAAGGAAAACCGCTGCCACCCGACGTTTTTGTCTATATCCTGCAGGTGGTTTGCGACAACAACACAGCGCTTACTTTCAAAGGAAATATCGCTTTAATAAAATAATAAATAACCGGTTCTGCCCGTTAAAGAATCATAAATAATCCCTAATGAAAACCGCTATCCTTACAATTGTTTTTATCATTTCCGGTGCTTGTTTATTTCAAAATAAATGCGCTGCACAGGATATACATTTTTCACAATTTTCTGAAACACCACTTCTTCGTAACCCGGCTCTTGCCGGACTATTCAGCGGAGACGTGCGTGTACAGGCTGTTTTTAGAAATCAATGGAGTTCTGTAACGGTTCCGTTTCAAACTTCTTCATTAAATGGTGAATATAAATTGCCGGTTGGCCACGGCGATGATTTTCTTACAATCGGAGGCGCCATCCTTTATGACAAGGCCGGAACGATTTCACTTACATCAACGAGTGTGCTTCCTGTTTTGAATTACCACAAATCCTTGAGCGAAGTAAGAAATATGTATCTGTCTGCGGGCTTTTCAGCAGGTATGGTTCAACGCAAATTTGATCTTTCTAAAATGACCACAAACAGTCAATATAACGGAACCGATTATGATGCTACTTTACTCACCGGAGAAAATTTAGCGAACAGCAATTTCATGTATTTTGACGGAAGCGCCGGACTTAGTTTCAATTCACAAGTAGGCCAAAGCGTGGACAACAATTTTTATCTGGGAATCGCTTATCATCATTTTAATCCAAATGCAAACATGTCATTTTATGCAAATGAGAAAACACCGCTGAATCCAAAATGGGTTTATTCAGCAGGATTGAGAACTGCACTTGATAATTATACTTATATTACATTTTATGGCGACTATTCTGCACAGGGGCCATATTCAGAAATTATCGGTGGAATGTTGTTCAGCAAAAAATTAGATGAATTTCCGGAAGATCCTCATTTTGTAATTTCTGGTGGCGCCTTTTTAAGATGGAACGACGCGATTGTTCCGATGGTAAAATTAGAAACAGCGCCTCTTACTTTTGGTTTAAGTTACGATGTAAATATTTCTGCTCTGAAAGCCTCAAGTCAGACACGCGGCGGATTTGAGCTTTCTGTTT
>JAICYZ010000220.1 GCA_025933935.1 Chitinophagaceae bacterium | reverse complement strand
TCCAGACTTTTGTACAAAGCGTTTTTTCTTTCTGAATCCTGAAATAAATTGGTCTGAACAGAATCATCGCTGAAATTGCTGAGCCGAACACCGAGCAAACGAACGGGCTTTCCTTTTTTATATAATTTATGAAAAAGCGCTTTGGCAACAGGGATAATTTCATCATCAGCGGAAGTGTACGGAATGCTTGCCTGCCGCGACGTGGTTTCAAAATCGGGATAGCGCAATTTGATGGTAACGCAACCGGCAACTTTTTCTTCTTTTCTTAATTCAAAACAAACTTTTTCTACCATTCGTACAATTTCTGCCATCAGGATTTCTACGTCTAAAACATTTTCGAAAAACGTATTCTCTTTGGAAATAGATTTTGGTTCACGATATTCTGTAATAACAGATGCATGGTCTCCCTGTGCTTTATTCCACAATTCATATCCCCATTTACCTAAAAGATTTTCGAGATATTCAGGCTTCGCTTCATGTATATCACGAATTAATTTTATGCCGTGATAATTCAAAATTTTATTTGCCTGTTCACCTACGCCGGGAATTTTATTTACTTCCAAAGGCGCTAAAAATTCCTTTTCTTTTCCTAAAGGAACCTGCAAAAAACCGTTTGGCTTAGCCTCATTCGTCGCCATTTTTGCAACCAATTTATTTTTTGCAATACCAAAAGAAATGGGAAGGCCGGTTTCGTTCATAATTAATTCGCGCAGTTCAATTGTCCACTTCAACGGGTCAAAAAATTTATCCATTCCATGCAGATCTAAGTAAAATTCATCGATCGAAGCTTTTTCAAAAAGCGGCGCTTTTGACGCGATGATATCGGTGACCCATTTTGAATACTTTGAATACTCCGGATAATTTCCGGAAACAACTATTGCCTGCGGACAAAGTCGCATGGCCGTTTTCATTGGCATTGCAGAATGAACACCAAATTTTCTGGCTTCATAAGTACACGTAGTCACAATGCCTTTTTCATTCTGTCCGCCTACAATTACCGGCTTTCCCTTCAACGAAGGATCTTTCAATATTTCTACTGAAACAAAAAAAGAATCAAGATCAAAATGGGCAATCATATCAGGAGGTTGACAATCGAAAATTACAAAATGTTTACCAGGAAGCCATGTTATCTGGTAAATTTTTAAAAAACGACCGGCTTTGAAGAAGGCTTCGCCTTCGAATGCGCAACCGTTTTTTTTGCATACGCATTTTTTTTATCCAAATTAATCAATCTCATCCTGATATAATGTTGCAGAAGAATTGGATAAAAATTATAAATGATATTTGTAATTATGATAACAAATGCCCACACAGCCTTGTTTTCCATAAAAGCACAGACACTGCAAAAGATAAAAAACAACAACAGGAGACAATGAAATTTCTCCTGCATATACGTTTGTTGTAAAAGCTTGTTTATGGAGTAATCTGTTTTAAAAATCATTTTATAAGCCGGATATTTTTTCCGGACAAGGCGGTTAATAATTGCACCGTTTTGTGTAAACCGGTTTATAAAAACAACGCCTGCTTTTTGGTAAAATCTTTTTGTTCGTTTTACCGATAGCTGATTTAAAAATCTTTTAGGAAGAAGAACAGAAAGCATACTCAACAGCAGAAAAATGCAAAAGAGTTTTCCGCTCAGAAATGAATAACAAAATACTGAAACCGGTAAAAGGCAAACGACAGACCAGCTAAGGTTTGCAACCATATTATACGTATTTAGCCGCTTCCTTACTTTAACTGCTTCCGCCGGGTTCATCTGATTTTTTTTAAACGAGAGTTGAACAGCTGTTACTGAAATGATGATTTTGAAGGTTTACTGAGAAACTGAGAAAATAAGACATTATTTTTCCTTATTACAAATATATCCTCTGTAAACCCTTTTACACTTGTGCTAAATTAATTAATTAATATTCATCATTCAAAGCAAATACGGGCTTGCGGTACATCCACTGACCGCCGGTAAAATCGGGAAATTCTACCGTTTGATTTCCCAATTCTATTGATTGTTCGCTCAATGGAGTAATGGCGCTATACACTGCTGCGTCATACACATCCATTGGCGTTGGTGTTTTTCTTTTTATGGATTCTACAAAAGCGTGGATCACAAAAAAATCCATTCCACCGTGGCCGGCTCCGGCGGTTTCTTTGCTCCAGCGCGCCCACAGGGGGTGATCGTATTTATCAAACCATTCTTTCTCATTATCCCATTGATCGTTGTTTTTTGATTTATCCTGGATGTAAACACTCTGGCTGACGTCCATCCACAATCCTTCAGTGCCCTGAACGCGAAAACCAAGTGAATACGGCCGCGGAGAATTGGTATCGTGTTGCAGCAAGATCGTTTCGCCATTAGCGCAATTAATCGAAGTAGTGATCACATCGCCTGCTTTGAACTTCACCTTTGCATTCGGATGATTCTCACCGCCCATTTTTACAATATGATTGTGCAATCCTCTTGCCTTTGAAGAAAAAGAACATAAAGATAAAAACCGGTTTCCGCAATTGATATCGATGTATTGAGCAATCGGTCCAATACCATGTGTCGGATAAAGATCTCCATTGCGATGCACTGAATGATCGGTGCGCCAATGAGCTTCAGAATATCCTTTTTCTCCAAATTCAACCCCATGACCATACACATGAGTACCGTCGTTGAATAACACTTCGCGAAGATCGTGCTGATAGCCGCCCTGTAAATGAATTAATTCGCCAAACAATCCCTGACGTACCATATTCAACACAGCCATCACATCCCGGCGATAACACACATTTTCAAGCATCATTACATGCGCTTTATTTTTTTCTGCCGCTTTTACAACATCCCAGTGATCCTGCAACGTGATTCCGAGAATTACTTCTGTGGCTACATATTTCAATCCTGCGTCCAATGCACCTATGATCATTGGTTTATGCCATTCCCATGGAGAAACAATGATTACACCGTCTAATTTTTCTTTCTGCAGCAATTGCTGCCATGAATAGATATCACCTGTATAAATTTGTGGCATTTTCTTCCCGCTCTTTTCAATGATCGCTTTTGATTCTCTTATCGCACGATCATCCACATCGCAAATCGCTACCAGCTCAGTATCCTCTCTTCTCAAAACGAGATCGAGATGGCCTTTTCCTCTTGCACCTACACCAATAATTGCCAACCGTGCTTTTGGCCCTGCACTGTTTCCGGCAAAAATATTTGTAGTAGGAAAAAAAGAAAGCCCGATGCCTGCAATGGCAGTGTTTTTGATAAAATCTTTTCTGTTCATAGTAAATTAGTTCTTTTTAAAAGTGGGATTGGGAATAATCAGAAAATTGAAAATAAAAAGAATTGTTTATTTATGAACATGCAACCGATTGTTTAAATTAACTTAAAAGAAAAAACGTCGATCTTGCAACATGAATGTTATTAAGGGAAATAAAGATGATTTTCGTAACTCACGTTTCCTGCAATTTCTGCTGAAGAATTTTTGATTGGATATTCTTAACGACAGCAAACGAATAAATATCGATCTTTTCAATTTTTATTAATTATGACCAATTTTATTCCCATATTCCCTTTATCTATCGTTGTTTATCCGCATGAAGATTTAAATCTTCACATTTTTGAACCGAGATATAGGCAGCTGATTAAAGACTGTGTCGAACAAAAAAAGCCTTTTGGAATCCCGGCTGTTATCAACGATAAAGTGAGCGAAATGGGCACTTCGCTTGAAATAATTGAAATTACCAAAACTTACAAAACAGGTGAAATGGATATCAAAACAAAAGGGAAAAAAGTATTCAGAATTTTAGAAATGATTCCGGAGATACCAGATAAATTATACAGCGGCGCGATTGTAAACTATCCGCATAATCATGAACACGGGAAAAGAATTTTAATCGATAAAGTGATTGCAGCTGCCAAGCAATTGCATAAGATGCTGAATGTAAAAAAACCTTTTCATAAAAACGAGGATGAATTATGGAGTTACGATATGGCCCATTCTGTCGGACTGACGCTTGAAGAAGAATATGAATTGCTTTCGCTGATGAATGAATTACAACGGCAGGAATATTTGAAACGCCATTTGGCAAAGGTAATTCCGGTAGTTTCTGAAATGGAATCGCTGAAACAAAAGATCAAATTGAACGGGCATTTTAAAAATATCTCCGGGTTCAAACTTTCATAAATAACCCTTCAGCATTTCGCTTTTAGCCTTCCTCCTCCACGAGCATATCATGCAACGTTCTTTTTTCTAAAACCCTCAGAGTGGCGTCACGGGCAATGATCATCATTTTTCTCATACCGCACGTTTCTTCATCACAATCCAGGCATTTTTCATAAAAATTCAGACTGACACAAGGCAACAAAGCAATAGGGCCATTGATTACGCGAATTACTGTCGCAAGATTTAATTTTTTCGGAGAAACTTTTAAAAGATAACCTCCTCCTTTTCCTTTTCTGCTTTCAAGCAAATCTGCTTTTTTCAAGTCATTTAAAATATGTTCTAAAAATTTTAACGGAATTTTTTGAGAGATCGAAATTTCGGAAATTCTTACCGGGTCCTTACCATAGTTTTCAGCGAGGTGAACTAGGGCACGAAAGGCATACTGGGTTTTTTTTGAAAGCATATTTGGTGAAGTTATTTTGAAGCCTTAAAGCATTTTTTTTGGCCAACAGGCAAATTTATTAAATAAAACCCTACTAATTTTGTAGGATATTACTATATTCGCAAAATCTTTCACAAAAAAACAAAATAAAATGAGTTTACAATTAGGCGACACTGCTCCGGATTTTACAGCAGAAACTACAGAAGGTAAAATTAATTTCTATGATTTTCTTGGTGACAACTGGGGAGTTATTTTCTCTCATCCCGCAGACTACACACCAGTTTGCACTACCGAATTAGGTCGTACTGCTCAATTGCAAAAAGAGTTTGATAAACGCGGCGTAAAAGTAATCGCAGTGAGCGTGGATCCGTTGGATAAACATCACGGCTGGAAAAACGATATTAATCAAACACAGAATTGCAATGTTGAATTTCCCATCATTGCTGACGAAGACCGTAAGGTTGCCAACCTTTATGGAATGATTCATCCAAATGCTTCTACAACAGCAACCGTTCGATCTTTATTTATTATCGGCCCTGACAAAAAAATAAAATTGACCCTTACTTATCCCGCTTCTACCGGAAGGAATTTCAATGAAGTATTGCGCGTAATTGATTCATTACAACTCACTTCAAAACACACCGTTTCCACTCCGGCAGATTGGAAAAATGATGAAGATGTGATCATTCCTCCTGCACTGAGCCGCGAAGAAGCAGAGAAGAAGTTTTCGAAAGGTATCAGGGAAGTAAATTCTTATTTGCGTTATACGCCTCACCCTGAATTGTCATAAATCAGTTGCGCAAAAGAGATTTCGTGGCGTTGGATTGAAAATATTCCTGTTCCATATTGATGACAGGGTATGGGTATAGTTTAGAAATAAAACATGAAAGATTTACAATCATTAGAAGAATTATTGAAACAGGTTTCTGTTGAAGAAGGTTTACAAAAAGTAGCTGGACTATATCCCGGAAAAGTGAAGTTCTCTTCATCATTAGGGCAGGAAGACCAGGTGCTTACTGATATGATCAGCCGAAATGCAATTGACATTTCCATCTTTACTTTGGATACCGGCCGGCTTTTTAATGAAACATACGAGTTGCTGGAAAAAACAGAATTGCGTTACAAAAAAAAGATTGAAGTGTTTTTTCCAAACGCACCGGATGTGCAGGAAATGGTAAACAAAAACGGCATTAACCTGTTTTATAATTCGGTAGAAGAAAGAAAAATGTGTTGTAACATCCGTAAAGTAGAACCGCTGAATCGTGCACTAGCAGACGCTTCCGTCTGGGTTACGGGTTTACGCTCTTCGCAAACAACTTTGCGCCATGAACTTCCTTTATTGGAATGGTTGCCCGAAAAACAATTGATCAAATACAATCCGCTGCTTCATTGGAGTTATGATGAAGTGATGGAATACATGAAGATTTATTCCGTACCCTATAATCCTTTGCACGATAAAGGATTTGTAAGCATTGGTTGTGCGCCATGTACCCGCGCGATAGAACCCGGTGAAGATCCGAGAGCCGGTCGCTGGTGGTGGGAAAGTTCCCACAAAGAATGTGGCTTACATGTAAATAAATAATTGAATTATGAAAACATCAAAAAACTATTTTCCCCGCGAGCTGGAGCATGAGGCAATTTATATCATGCGTGAAGTAGCTGCGCAATTTGAAAATCCGGTCTTGCTTTTTTCCGGCGGAAAGGATTCGATTACATTAGTTCATCTTGCAAAAAAAGCTTTTTATCCGGCTAAAGTTCCTTTTCCAATGTTGCACATTGACACGGGGCATAATTTTTCTGAGACCATTGAATTTAGGGACTTTCTGGCAAAAGAAAAAGAAATGCAACTGATCGT
>JAICYZ010000221.1 GCA_025933935.1 Chitinophagaceae bacterium | reverse complement strand
ACTGCGACTCTGCACGCCTAAAACCACCGCTTTTTTTCAAACCCTGCTATGTGCAAAAAAAACTTTATGTTTTTTGTAACAAAATCAGAGTGTATCAACTCTATTCAAAGCAGGCAGTATATCATAAAAGAAAAATTGGTATTTATTCATAATAAATAAAAAAAAGAATCATGAAAACAAAGTTTCAGATTTCTCCGGTTCCTACGCTGCTATTAATTGCTGCGTTTGGCTTTTTTAGCTGTAACAAAAGTGATTTCGGACACGTCCCTCCCGGTCCGGGCGACTTGAGTACCCTTCCGGGCAAGACGAGCTTAAATTTACCTAAATTGGATCCTGCACTCGTTGAACAGGGAAAACAAATATTCAGATACGAGACTTTTGGTGATGAAACATTCTGGACCGATCAGCTACAGATGAACCAGGTGATACAAACGGCTGTAAGTCCGAATACGGCATTGGCTGTGGGTTTAAAGGTAGATGCTGCCGCTTTACCTGCTGCTGTCGTTGACGCTATTAAAAGAGGAGCGGTTGATTTAAATGACCCGCAAACCACTCTTGTTTTGCTCCAAAATAATGCTGTGGTTGGAGTAAAAGGCCAGGTAAGTAAAAACGCGGACGGCAGTTTAAAGTTGGACAGAGTTGGGATCACGTGTGCATTGTGTCATTCAACTGTTGACAACTCTTTCGCCAAAGGTATAGGTAATCGTTTGGACGCGTGGCCAAACAGAGATCTGAACCCGGGTTTAATTATCTCATTATCCCCCGCCTTAGACGCGGCTACTAAAGCTACTTACGCTTCCTGGGGCCCGGGCTTTTACGATCCCAGGTTTAACCATGACGGACTAAGTGACCCGACTGTTATTCCACCTGCCTATGGTTTGTATGGTCTTCCTAAATCAACTTTTACAGGCGACGGGGACATACAACATGAACCGGTTGGGCCTGTCGCTTACTGGAACAGATACGTAGCGGTTACCCAAATGCATGGACATGGTTATTTTGCTGATCCACGACTCAATAATTGGGTGGTTGACTACAGACAAGGTGATGATCTGGTATCAGATAAGCTTCCTGCTTTGCAGGCGTATGAATATTCAATCTCAGCGCCAACACCACCCGCTAATTCTTTTGATTTCGCATCCGCTGCGAGGGGAAAAATTCTTTTTATTGGAAAAGGGCACTGTGCAAGTTGCCATTCCGGACCATTATTTACGGATGTGATTGATGGTGGAAAATTACACCCGCAAAGCGCTTCTGTAGCATTGGATAAAGAATATGTCAACCGGACGGCTACGAAGCTTTGGAGAGTTTCACCATTAAGAGGTATCTGGCAACATCCGCCTTATTTTCATGACGGTTCTGCAAAAACTTTGGATGAGGTGGTATCGAGATATAACCAGGTGAACAAACTTAAATTAAGCGCTTCGGAGATGGCTGATCTTACTGAATATTTGAAATCCCTGTAAGAATTAGTCAGATCTATAGATTTTGTTTTCACCTCTTTAGGGAAACTACAAACCTGGAGAGGTGTTTTTTTAAGTACAATTTCGACACGCATTAAACAGACTGGTACATGACACTTGTAAAAAGATTGCTGTTTTCCACCCGGACCATGACGGCGCTTTTGCTTTTATTTGGCATTTCCATGGGCGCGGCAACTTTTGTGGAGAATGCTTATGATACAGATACAGCAAAAACACTCATTTATAATTCGACATGGTTTGAAATCCTGATGCTTTGGCTGATCGTATTTTTTGCTGCAAATATTAAAACCTACCATCTTACAAAAAGAGAAAAATGGCCATTATTGTTATTTCACTTAGCTTTTATTTTTATGTTTATCGGGGGCGCCATTACCCGCTACGTCAGTTTCGAAGGACAAATGCCGATTAAAGAGAAGCAGACCACAAATGAAATTATCAGCGACCTCACCTATTTCAAACTAAATGTCAGTGATGGAAAGCAAACCCTCAGTTATGACAAGCATCCTTATGTAATGTCGTTTTTTAATGCCAAAGACACCCGGTGGCCATTCAAAAGAACTTTTAAACAAGATTATCATTTCGGGGATAAAGTCATTTCTTTAAAAACCCTTGACTACTTCCCGTTAGCTAAAGATTCTGTTGAAGCAACAGAGTTGGGAAAGAAGATGCTGAATATTGTGTCTGTAGGACAGGAAGGCAGATTGAATAATTATATTTCAGAAGGAGAAATCAAAAACATTGACGGGACCGTGTTTACTTTTAACAATCCTCGTCACGGCACGGTTCAACTAATGGAAAAGAATGCTAGCATTACCATTAACCCGCCAATTGACGGGCAATATTTGTCCATCGAAGGACAGCAAATCGGGGTAGTAACTGATTCCGCATTATTGGCCCAACAATCGGGAAAAATTAAAGCGAATGAGTCTGCCGCCCTGAATCACCGGACGCTTTACACCATCAACAATACCACTTTTATCATTCCTAAAAATAGTTTTAAAGGAAAAATAGTGTATTACAGCGGAGACAAACGTAACCCGGTTGACAAAAACCTGTTGGCAGCCATTCAACTGGAATTGAGCTCAGGAAATGAAAGAGATACCCTTCTGATCAAAGGTGGGAAAGGCGTTACCGCATTCGATAAGACCGTAATGATCAATGGCCTCAATGTCTCTTTAGGATTCGGTTCAAAAATACTTTACACCGATTTTTCTTTGCGATGTGATGACTTTCTGCTTGACCGTTATCCCGGATCAAATAACCCATCGTCTTACCAGAGTATGATAACAGTCATTGACAGAGGAACGGAGAAACAACATCAAATTTATATGAATAATGTTATGGATTACCAGGGATACCGGTTCTTTCAGTCCAGTTATTTCCCGGATGAAACCGGAACGATCCTTTCTGTAAATGCCGACAGTTGGGGGACCGATGTTACTTATCTTGGATATTTTCTATTGTTTACCGGCATGTTTTTCACTTTATTCTGGAAAGACACTCATTTCTGGAAATTGAATAATTCATTAAAACAACTGCATACCAAAAGGTTGATTCTTTTTCCTTTTTTATTGCTTTTGATAGGATCCGGAAACTACTGTTTCGGTCAGCAAAGTATCACCAGTGTAACACCCATGCCAACTTCACTTCAGAAAGAACCGGGAGCGAACTCGCAGTTTGCAAAACCGGGTGAGCTCGGTTCCGGCAGGATGATCGACCCGGTCCATGCTGAAAAATTTGGACATCTGCTGGTTCAGGACTTCCAGGGCCGGATTGAACCGATGGATACGCATACGCTGGAGCTGCTCAGAAAGATCTACAAGAAAGATAGATACCGGAAAGGAGCTTTGACCCTTTCTTCGGAACAATGGTTTATTTCCATGCAGGTGGACCCTGGTTATTGGGCAAACGAACCGCTGATCAAAGTCGGCCAAAAAGGAAGCGACCAATTAATAAAAGAAACCGGCGCCAATGCGGAAGGTTATACTTCTTACGCCAATCTTACAGACCCTAATACGGGAGAATTTAAGCTGGAAAAACAGTATAATCAATCGTTTAGCAAGCGAAAAGCAGATCAGTCTAATTATGATAAAGGAATTATTGAGGTTAGTGAACGATTCAATATTTTCAGCAGTATCGCTTTTGGGTATTACACTCAGGTCATTCCCGTAAAAAACGATCCGGCACAAAGATGGAGAAGCTGGATATATAGCTCTGAAGACAACGCTGTGAAGATTGACAAAACAGCGTACCCTCTTTTAACCAATTATTTTAATGCAGTAAAAGAAGGCTTGAAAACCGGAAACTGGAACAAAGCGGATAAAAGCCTTGAAGAGATCAGTCAATTTCAGCAGGTTTTGGGAAAAAAGATCGTTCCACCGGCGTCAAAAGTGAATCTTGAAATTCTTTATAATCATTTGAATGTTTTCATTTGGCTCATGATCGCTTACAGCTTTTTGGGCATGTTGATGATCATACTTGGTTTTGCAGAAGTGTTTTCATCAGGGTTAAAGCATCATCACATCATTCGTTTGCTGACCAAAATATTGTTGGGAATAATGGTAGTAGCCTTGGCCATTCAAGGGGTAGCTTTAGGCGTTCGGTGGTATCTTTCGGGACATGCTCCCTGGAGCAACGGTTATGAGGCTATTGTATTTATTTCAGGAATTGGTGTCCTTTCAGGATTACTTCTTTATCGGAACCGAAATGCTTTCATTCCTGCCGCCGGGGCTTTGGTTGCCATGATTATGATGGGATTTGCTCATGGGGGATCGATGCTTGACCCACAGATCACGCCTTTGGAGCCTGTTCTAAAATCCTATTGGCTTATGGTACATGTGGGCATCATCACTTCCAGTTATGGATTCTTCGGATTGTCGGCTGTATTGAGTATGATTTCATTAATACTGTTTAGCGCAAAACACACTATTAAGACAGCGCATTCCATCAGGGAATTGACCATAGTAAATGAAATGGCTTTAACCGTCGGGATCTTTGCCCTTGCCACAGGCACTTTCCTTGGTGGAATGTGGGCCAACGAGAGCTGGGGAAGTTATTGGAGCTGGGATCCCAAAGAGACCTGGGCATTTATATCCGTTATATTTTATGCGGTGGTGCTCCACCTGAGATTGGTTCCGAAACTTAAGGGAAAACTAACCTTTAATATTGCAAGCCTTTGGGCGATATGGTCTATTATATTTACTTATTTCGGCGTCAATTACTATTTAACAGGATTACACTCGTACGCCGCCGGCGACCCCATGCCGGTTCCCGGATGGATTTATATTACTGCTGCGGGAATGACCCTTTTATCCTGTGTGGCTTATTTTAGAAATAAAGGAAGTAAAACGATCAGGATTTCTAAGCAGGAGACTACTTCACCTGTTGAGACATTCAGTAAATGAGATAATAGATTGCGGCGATTTCTTTCGGTTTCAAAGAAAATTATTAACTACGATATTATTCTTTCCCGTCTCTCTTTAGGTACTATGATTGTTGGCTGTTAACTTTGTCAGTCCGCTTTTGAAATGATTTAATATGTCGTTAGCCCCAGGTCTGATTGTAAAAAGCTAAATACTTCTACCCGCTCTTGTCCCGCTTTCACACTAAATACATTATTTAAAGGACTGTATCAGAAGAATCTTCTACGCACACTAAAGTGCTATCTCCGTACGTTTTCATAGGGGTCTCCTTGTATACAATACCGTGTTAAGTCCGGGATATGCCGGACTTATGCCGGACTTGAGTGGTCGATGGTACGGATATGTCATAGAGATGATATAGGGAAGAGCTGGAGTATTGGGGAGGAAAAGATGCTTTAATTATCATTATAAACTATATTATTATGCCATCACAAATTAATTTGCAGATTACCGGAAGGATCCAGAACATTGTGTTTTATAAACGCGGGGATAAATATTACGCGCGTTCTGTTTCCGGCAATATTCGCCAAACCAAAGCCACCAAAAAACGGGCTACTGAATTTGGTAAAGCGTCGCGGGCAGGAAAAATACTGCGGCAGCAACTTCTCCCGGTTATTCCGTTTCCGGCAGATAATAAAATGCAAACAAGGCTGGTATCTCATCTGTTCAAGTGGTTGCGCACACGGTTTAATGAGGTTGAGCACCCTGATCCGGCGCCCTTCCTGGATGACTTTTCCTTCACCGAAAGCGGCACCGTCAAAGAAAGATGGAGGGTTGGTTTGGAGGTAACAAAAACGGAAGGAGATATGCTGCAAATAAAGATACCAGCCTTTGTGCCGGCAAAAAATATTGTCGCACCTGCCGGTACTGTTTTAGTGAAATGCAATATCTCAACGGCTGGTTGCCATATGAAGCATGAAGGCCCAACCGGTGGTTTCTCCACTTCTTTGACCTTTAATTATGATGAGGAAACGGTGGCAGAGCAAACGATCTCATTGCCGACACCTACAGCCTCCGAAAGCCTTATTGTGACTGCTGTTTCCCTTGAATATTATTTTAATAAAAACGGCCACCTGCAAAGATCCGTGAACCGCGCATTTATGCCGGCGAATGTGGTAAGTGTGATGTACTTTTAGATCGGATGTTGGGAGTTACGGAGCCGTCCCTTGGTCGGTCGTCAGCGACTGATATAGTAAAAAATGTTCGGTGTCGACACCGACCGCGGAGAAAAGTTTCTCATGGCGGAAAATGGAATTATGGATAGGGAAGATGGGTTATTTGTTTGTTGACTGGCACAAGTGCCACGATGCTTTTTTTTCTTAAATGCGGAGAGAGCGGGAATTGTAACCCATTTAAAATTGGTTTCTTATTTTTATCGCATATTTGTGTTATGAAGACTTCATGCAATTAGTACCAAAAATAAGTCTTAGTGTTTTTAAAAAAATTCAAGCTGCTGCTTATTCCTTATTTTATAATTTCTATTGCCACTATTGGCCTTTATACCATATGCTGCCTGTATTTTT
>JAICYZ010000407.1 GCA_025933935.1 Chitinophagaceae bacterium | reverse complement strand
CCGAAAAAATAAATGTTCCATTACAGCCGTTCAGAACGTTGGTTAATTATCAGAATTTCAATACAGTTTATTTCAGAATTATTTCTTTAACTCCTGCATTAAAACAAGGTTTGCAGAAAGAATATGATAACGACAAACTTTTTCAAAAATTAATTTCTTTAAAAAGTCTCAAAAGTTGGAATCAGGATCTGCCAAAAACAAACGATTATTTTTCCCATTCCGTTGAAGTAAAAATTGACCCTTTGCCTGTTGGAGAATATGCATTGATTGGAAGCGCTGATCAGAATTTTAGTCTTGATAAAAACCCCCTTTGTGCCCAATATTTTTATATTTCAGATATCAGTTTTATCAATAGCGGCTTACAGTATTTTGTGCTGAACCGCACGACAGGCCAGCCTTTGAGCGGCGCTAATGTACAGGTGTGGAATCGAAAATATGATTATACCAACCGAAGTAATGCGTTAACCAAAGAGGCAAAATATGTTACTGACAAAAATGGATATTTTAAATTACCCGAAATTAAAGATGAAAAAAATTTATCGCAAAATGTAAGGCTTGATATCACTTATAAAAACGACCGGTTGTTTTTAGATGATTATCAATACATCTACTACAATTATTACAATAGGGATGAACCAGATTCTGATTATCAAGATCAAAAAGAATTTAACGAAGACCATGCGAAAGTGTTCTTATTTACGGACAGAAGCATTTACCGGCCGGGCCAAACCGTTTATTTTAAAGGGATTGGTGTTACCAAAGATTTCAAAACAAAAAAATCAATCCTTCTTCAAACAAAAGAGTCTTTGACGGTTGTTTTTTCTGATGCCAATAATCAGAAAATAGATTCGGTAAAAGTTTTATTAAATGATTTTGGTTCATTCAATGGACGATTTAAAATACCCGAAAACAAGCTGAATGGTGAAGTTAATATTAATGTAAAAGAATATCAGAACTCTGAAGTTTCGTTTTCGGTAGAAGAATATAAACGTCCTAAATTTTACACAGAATTTGAAAAGGCAAAAGGAAGTTTTCGTGTAGGCGATACCGTTAGTATCACCGGTTTCGCAAAAGCATACGCTGGTAATAATATCGATGGCGCAAAAGTTTCTTACCGGGTAACAAGAGTAGCGCGATTCCTTTATCCGTGGATGTTTTGGAGGAAAGGATTTCTTCCGCCATCAAAGCCGATGGAAATTACTAATGGAGAAATAACTACAGATGCCGACGGGAAGTTTACCATAAAATTTGCTGCAATTCCTGATTTGAGCATTGATAAAAAAACAGATCCGGTTTTTGACTATAAAGTAGAAGCGGATGTAACAGATATTAATGGCGAAACGAGAAGCGCGAATATTACCGTTCCGGTCGGTTATAAATCTTTGAATTTGCAAATTATTTTACCCCAAGAAATTATTAATAAAGACAGTTTAAAAAGCATTGCTGTTAGCAGTAAAAATCTAAGCGGTGAACCTGAAAGTGTAGAAGCTGCTGTAAAGATTTATAAATTACAAGCACCGGAAAGGCTCATCAGGCAAAGGCTTTGGGATGAACCGGATGAATTTATTTTTAGTAAAGATGAATTTATAAAATATTTCCCGCACGATAAATATAAAGACGAAACAAAAAAAGAATCGTGGGCAAAAGGTGAAATGGTTTACTCAAAAACAGATACTGTTTCACAACTTTCAACCTTCAACTTTCAACCTTCAACTTTTCAACAAGGTTGGTATGTTATAGAAGCCACTTCGAAAGACAAATACGGACAGGAAGTAAAAGATGTGAAATATTTCCAGGTATTTGATTCGAAATCGAATACGCTTCCTGGATATCAATATGTCTGGAATTACCACGAAAAAAATAATGTTCAACCGGAAGAAACTGCGAAAGTTATAACAGGAACTTCTGCAGACGATGTGTTTTTAATTCAGGAAATTAATAAGCAAAAGACTGATAACGGGCAACAGACAACCGACAGTAAACAAACAAATACGTGGAATTTTTATTCTTTAAATAATGAGAAAAAAACTTTTGATTTTCACATATCAGAAAATGATCGGGGTGGCTTTGGTGTGAATCAATTTTTTGTAAAAGACAATCGCTTTTATGCAATTTCAAATACGATAAATGTTCCGTGGAGCAATAAGGAACTGAACATTTCTTTTGACACCTATCGTGATAAAAGTTTGCCTGGAAGTGAAGAAAAATGGAAGGTAAAAATCACCGGAAATAAAGGAGAAAAAGTAGCAGCGGAAATGCTGGCAAGCATGTATGATGCATCGCTCGATCAATTCAAACCACATTCATGGAGCAGACTGGATATTTGGCCAAACTACAATGGATACAATACATGGAACGGACAACAAAATTTTATTGGAGTTAATTCTTTTGAAAAATATTGGAATGAAAAAATGATTCCTCAGAAGGAGAAGAATTATGATG
>JAICYZ010000043.1 GCA_025933935.1 Chitinophagaceae bacterium | reverse complement strand
TCCGATAAAAAATACATGATCCAGGTTCAAACTTCCACCGGCAGTAAACATCACTTTATTCTCAAGTCCGATCTGGCTTTCCATGGCTGTTAGTTTATCATTATACAGGTAGTGATACATTTCTTTTCCCGCAACAGATGCTGGTGCAATCAGGCTATCAAGATATTCGGTTGTTTGAACAGCGCCACCGCCATTATATCTCAGATCAACAATCAGGGAAGAGATTCCGGCAGATTGAAATTTAGCGAAAACCCGGTTTAATTCCTGTTTTGTCAGAGTGGGGCCACTACCGTTATCTACAGCTGAAAAAGTATTGAAAACGAAATAGCCTACTTTTTTAGAACCAACAGAATATACCGAGTCAAATAACACCGGGTTAATATTATAAACCGCCTGTGTTAGTGTTTTTGTAATGGAAGTGCCGGAAGGAGTTTTAAAAGTAAATGAAGCGGACGGAGCATTATAAACAGCGTTAATTACTTTTTGCACATTTGGTCCGTTGCTCGCATCATATCCGATATTGGTGTCTCCGTTTATTGCGGTGATTTCATAGCCGCGCGTAACGCCCACCTGGCCGGCCGGTGAATTTTTATCGGCAAATAAAACGTATAAAAAAGTTTTGCCGGTGTTATCTCTTGCATAGGTTACCTGCATGCCGAGGTCGCCGCCGACGCCCTGCTGAATTTCACCCTGTACTTCCCCATGATCCAAAAAGCTATATTTATCGAAAAGTTTTCCGGTTGCAGGATTAACAGGATAAGTCTTGATTTTGTTAAGTAAGACATCTGCAGAGTCGTAACTGCTGCTGAGCGGGTCCAATTTCGGAACCTGGTTGTACCAGTAATAAGAAGGAAGGTCATAAGTGCTGTCCCTGCCATCATCTACAAAGCTTACCTGCATGATCCGGTACATTAAATACTTCAAAGAATCGGCATCGGATAGTGCGGTAGTGGTAGGAGGAGTAGTAGTAGTGTCTCCTTTATCTTTTTTGCAGGAAGAGATCGATGCTCCCACAACAATAATAAAGAGATAAGCGAGTAAATTACGGGTGAGGATTTTTTTCATTTTTTAGATTTTTCAGAGAACAAAGTACGCTATTAATAAAATATTCATTTCAGTTTTTTCAAAATATTATATTCTTTCTACAGTGTTTAAGCACAAATTTTGGTTAAATGTTTGATTGATGCAGGTTTGACTGATTTTGTCAACAACAAAGGAACAAATAACGCTATTTTTTGTTGTATTTCTAAGTACATTTTGAAAAAAATCAACCTTCCTGTTTTGAATAAATACGAATTCTGGTTAAATGTTTGTTTACTGATTGGTTCTGTTTTAATTTTTGTTTTTTATAATGCTGATATTTACTCTTTTATTCAAATAATCGGATTGTGATTTAAATGGGTTGCTTACGTACTTTTATATTTTTGTGAATGGATTTGAATTTATGATTATGAAGTTTTTTCCCTTTATTATTATTTTCCTCTTTGGCTCTGCAGTTGTTTTTGCTCAAAATGATACGAACCAGCCCAAACGGCCGCCGGAAGTTTCTATTTTTTCAAATACCGATACCGTCACCCGCAACGATTATTTATTAAGCATTGAACGGGTTTTTCAAACCTTGAATAAAGCTTCTGTGTTATCGGAGCCGGTTCCAAATATCCAGGTGATGAGAGACGATCTCGATGATGATGATTCTGCCATAGTGATTATTAAAGACCGTCTGAACATGAATGACCGTTCTCTCAGTATGCGCAATCTTCAGATGTTCAGCATCATTCTGAAACAGATCGATAAAAATTCTACTTCCTACGCGCGGCAACTAAACCAGTATGACAGTATTGTAAATGGATTCAAAAATCAGATCCTCGACTTAAGAAAGGATACCCTCATTCGAAAAATTCTGCGCGATCCGGCTTTGCGTGATTCTTTCAGGACACAGTTGCTGCAACTTCGCACCAAATGGAAAAAAACCGATAGTCTTATTAAAACGGTAAGCCTGCTGGTACACAATACGCAGGCGCGAACTTCCGACAATTTGATTACTGCGGACGAGCTTCAGCTCCAGGTAAAAACGCTGACCCAAACGACCGGCTCCAGGATTTTTGGTAAAGAGAGCTTTTATCTGTGGCAGTTTCCAAAAACGCGTAAGGATAAAACCATTTCCACAGAATTTAAAAGATCAGTAAGCTCGGAGAGAAAAATAACCAACTATTATTTTGCAAATACCCACAATTTGTTGCTGTTGCTTTTACTTTCCGGGCTCATTTTTTTCTTTTGGATATTTTACAACTTCAAAAGCCTTAAAAAACGCGGTAAAACTGACTCTATCAAAGAGTTTAATTTCCGTTATATCAATCCATACCCGGTTTTTGCATCGCTTGTTTTGATGCTGAACCTGGCTCCTTTATTCGATCTTGATGCGCCATTTATATACATCGCCACCATCGAATTTTTATTAATGGCCACGCTTACTTATTCTTTCTGGAAACGGCTTCCACGCAAATTATTTTATTTGTGGCTGATTTTTATCGTCCTGTTTTTATTGCAATCTTTGACCAGGTATCTGGGATTGCCTGTTTATTTTAACCGTTTGTTGTTTTTTATTCTCAACGGCCTTTCGGTATTACTTGGCCTGTATGCTTTGATCAATAATGAAAAGGAATACAGGCAACACAGGTTTTTGATTTTAACCGCCGGTTTATACACGTTGTTTAATTTTCTGGCAGTGGTTTGCAACCTTTTTGGCCGCGTTACCTTAATGCAAATATTCGGGTCAACAGGCTTTTACGCATTTATCCAAACGGCAGGATTGCTGGTTTTCATCCATGCAGTAACGGAAGCGTTTCTCCTCCAGGTTCAAAGCAGCCGGGTTAGAAAAGAATATACCAACGGTTTTAATCACCAGGAAGTAGCCACGCGGATTGAACGCATTGTCGTATTTTTTTCATTCGTAATCTGGCTGGTCGTCTTTGCTACAAATCTCAATATTTACAATCCCTTATCCGGATATATCGGCGACATTCTTTCAAAAGTGAGGTCAATTGGTAGTTTCAAATTTACTTACGGCGGCGTTATTTTATTTGTCCTGATCCTATGGGCAGCAAATTTTCTGCGCAAGTATATCGGTTATTTTTTTGGGGAAATGGGTGATGAAGAGATCTTTGATAATAAAGGACCGGGGTCAAAACTGATGATCCTTAAACTGGTACTTTTGGTCGTTGGATTTTTATTGGCGATCGCAGCTTCAGGATTGGCGATAGATAAAATTACCGTGATTCTGGGAGCATTGAGTGTCGGTATTGGCCTGGGTTTGCAAAATATTGTAAACAATTTTGTGTCAGGAATTATCTTGATTTTCGACCGCACACTTCATATCGGCGATACGGTAGAAATCGGAAGTAATAAAGGACGTGTGAAACAAATCAGTATGCGTTCCAGCACCTTACTTACCCCGGAAGGCGCGGAAGTCATCATTCCCAATGGAACCATCCTTTCAAACAATTTTGTAAACTGGAGCCTTAACGAAAATTACATCCGCGTCGATCTTACTTTTACCGTTGATAAAAGTTCCAAAGAAATGCGCCAGGAAATTATGACGATTATGAAATCGCTGCCGGATGTAGTAAAAGAAAAAGAACCGGAAATATTTATCAATACAGTTACCTCAGAATCTACGCAATTGAAAGTTTATTTTTGGTGTGAAGATGTTACAAAAAGAGAACTGGCACGTAGCGAAGCTTATACAGCTATTTCAAAATATCTGAGAGACAAAGGAGTGAAAATTAGCTGATATGCAAATTCGCTAATTAGGCAATGTGAAAGTGAAAGGCGCTCATAGCCCTGAAAGGGCGTAATACCAAAGCATTGGGTAAAACCCAATGAAAGGAATTCGCATTTGTCGTCATCCATTCGGTAACACGCAATGCAAAGAATTTATTATAAAATAAACCTTGGAAAAAAATAAAATATGGATTCAAATTCAGAACAATTAGCCCTTGGAATCGGTACGAGGCTTCAACATTCAGCATATGGTCCGGGAGTGATCGTAGGAGTGCGCCTCGCAACTTACCTCATTTCTTTTATCAGTGATGGTATAAAGGAGATTGACAAAAATGACGACAAACTCGAAGAGATCATTCCTGAAAATGTAACTGTCGAATTAGAAACAACAAGCGATGTAGAAAAATCATTATTAAAAATTCTGCGGCTCTGGAGCGATACTACTGAAATTGTTCCGCTCGGCGATCGGTGGAAGGGTGGCAAAATGCTTTTACAGCCCGCCGACAAAACACAAAAGCCAAAAGAAATTCCCGTTGACATCTTCTTTCACAAAATAGTGATGCTGCGCGACCGGATCCGTGTGATGGAACAACAGATCAATTCCAACAAAAATTTAAGTGATGAAGATAAAGTAAACCTCCAGCAATATATTACGCGCATTTATGGAACGCTTACTACCTTTAATGTCTTATTTAAAAATAAGGAAAATTGGTTTGTAGGCGAAAAGGGAAGCGGCGAATGATCGCAGCAAACCAATAAATAAAGGCAATTTACCAACAGGAATCGCGAAACAAATTATTTGTGACTTCTTAATTAAACATAAAAATTATGTCCATTGAATCAGAAATAGCGGTGATAGAAGATAAAAGGGCTGCCTTTATCCTAAACCGGAATCTTCCCGATTTTTTTAATTTATTTTCATCCGGATTTGTGGCGACGAATCCGTTCAATCAGGTGGTAAACAAAGAACAGGTATTTGAATTTTTTGAAAAAGGAATTACCGGAATTGTTTCTTCGTTTCAGGTAGATATAGAAAAAATAGCGATTGTAAACGGCCTTGCGATTGTAATGGGAAGGGAAGCACTTGTTCCGAAAGGGGATTCAAAAAATTCAGGAAAAACGGTGAACAGGCGCTTTACCAATATCTGGATAAAGGAAAATGATACGTGGAAAATTACTGCCCGTCATGCATCAAACATTCCTGTTGGATGAATACCGGTTTGTAATTGCAAATTGGAAAAGCCTTTTTCCGGGCATTAATTCTGCAAAAGTTTTGTAGTAAAAACATACATCCAAAATCCTCTTTTCTTAAAATATTCCAAACTATTCATCATATTTTATTAATACCGGCAAAACAATTTTTATGACAACTCCGATTAATACTGCGTTATGTTCATTTGGAATGAGTGGACTGGTTTTTCATTCCCCGTTTCTGGCCATCAATCCTCATTTTAAGTTTTATGCCGTTTGGGAGAGGTCAAAAAATCTTGCAGAAGAAAAATATCCGGACGTAAAAACGTATCGCACGCTGGAGTCTATGTTGGCAGATGATCTGGTAGAATTGGTGATTGTAAATACACCAAATTATACCCACTACGAATATTCAAAAAGATCTTTGGAAGCGGGCAAACATGTAATTGTTGAAAAGCCTTTTACAGTTAACGTAGAACAGGCGGATGAATTGATCGCGCTTGCGAAAAAGCAAAATAAGATATTGTCTGTTTATCAAAACCGCCGCTACGACAGCGATTACAAAACAATTAAAAAGGTGTTATCGGAAAATCTGTTAGGCGAATTGGTTGAAGTAGAGATGCACTTCGACAGATTCCGGGAAGAACTAAGCCCAAAAGAACACAAGGAAACGCCGGGTCCGGGAGCAGGCGTTTTGTATGATCTCGGATCGCACTTAATAGACCAGGCTCTGCAACTATTTGGAAAACCAGAAAAGATTTTTGCCGACATCCGGATCATCCGTCCGCTTTCTAAAGTGGATGATTATTTTGAATTGCTTTTTTATTATCCCAGATTACGAGTCCGTTTGAAAGCAAGTTACGTTGTTCGGGAAGCATTGCCGGGATACATTTTACATGGATTAAAAGGCTCTTTTATCAAGCCGAAAACTGACATGCAGGAAACCTTGCTGAAAGAAGGCGTAATTCCCGGCAAAAAAGATTGGGGAACCGAGCCGGAAACAGAAAGAGGGTTATTGCATACTGAAATAAAAGGCAAAGAAGTAATTGAATTCATCACTTCTGAGCGCGGAAATTACAATGATTATTATGAGGCAATCTATGACGCAATTCGTAACCATGAACCTTTGCCGGTAACTGCAGAAGAAGGAGCAGAAGTGGTTCGGATTATCGTTACAGCGTTTAAAAGCAGTGAGTTACAAAAGGTAATTGAATTATAAATACTTTTAACTTTTGGCCTTCAGCTTACAATATTGCAAATAGTTGTTGCCGTTTTAATTTTTCCAAAGATATTTATCTCCTGATCATATTGAGCATGGATAAAGTTTCAGTGATCATTTTAGCGTTATATTCCATTGCCAGCTCTTTAGAATTTATAGCGTCAACGATTGTTCCTATAAAACACAATCCTGCGGTAAAAAAATATAGAATTCCGAGTCCTACATTTCCGATCACAAAACGCTGAACTCCTGCAACACCTACCAATCCCAGCAAACATAGAATTAAAATCAGTTGCGGATCTTTTCGCTTCGAACGGTAGATCATGCAAAATTGGCTCAGCTGATCATCACTAAATCCTTCGGTTCTCGAATTGATGGTAATTAATTCTTCGGGTGTTACATCATAAAGATATTTCAGAACGGTTGGGTTTACCGAATTGTAATTATTGTCCATAAAAGTGGTTTTGTAAATGAGAAAAAATATGAAGCATTGAAAGTTTGTAAATTCTGAAAGCGATGACCACAACAGCAAAAATGCCCAACGGATGTGCGGCTAAAGATGCGCGTAAATCTCCATGAAATAAATAACTGATGGAATGGCCGAGGCCACAACCCGGACAAAACTTTATTCCGATAAATTTGAAAATGCAAATTGAATAATGCGTGTCGGTTCCGGGGTTCATGAATGCGAGTAAAAGGAGCGCCGTGATCCAAAATGTCAATTCAAAATAACGGCGCAACAACAGTTTCATTCTGTAAATTTTATTTTAAAGATATCTGAAATAATTTGAATTGTGAGTAACGAATGTCAATTATTTTCTTGAGATTTTTTCACGCAATTTCTCTTTTCTTTTTGCACGATTTTGCAATTTTTGTTAGTTTACTTGTATAAAATCCGGCTTTGTTACAAACTGCGTATTGTATTTGAAAATCACATTTGTTGATAGTGAAAACCGGAATCTTTCATTATAAAAGTTCCGTTGCGGGAAATAATATCCTCTTAACTCAATGGTTCCAAAAACGAAACTTTCGTTTCTTGTTCTGATTCCACCCCCTACAGAACTGAGAATTTTTGTATTGGAAAGATATGGTGAATACACGCCAACGTTGCTGAAAACAAATGGTGCAAATCGAAAAGAAACCAGCGACCATGGACTAAAGAATTCTGATTCTGCTTTTACTGTTGTCCTCAAAGTGCCGCCCGCACGATCGTTGTCAGAGTGGTCTGTACCGTATTCCGGCATTCCAAATTGACTGTTTACAAATAAAGGTTCGTTCAAAACGGTATTGACCTGTTGGGCAAGATCAAAATTCAGAAAAAACCGTTGCTTCCATCGTGCACCCATCGTTTTTAAATGATCAAAATAAAAAACACTGCCAAGCAGGTTGATGTCTTCAATACTTGTTTTATTCAGATAGCCTTCTGCACGAATCGTATAGCTTAAATAATTGTTTCTTTTATTGAACTGATAACGCTGATAATTAAAACCAACAAAAGGCCGTGAAATATTTTGTTTCAGGGTGTAGCCTGAAGTAAGGCTTAATAGCAATCCTTCCGGAATATCTTCGTTTCTTCCAAAGCCATAAATATATTTTGTTTTATAAAAGTTTTGCCGGTAAAAAGTTACGGTACCCAGAACAGCAGTGAGGTCGGCAAATTGCCAATTGTAATTCGTTTCATATTTTTCCGGCAACACGTTGAACTTTTGATTGATAAATCGAAGTCCTACCAGTTTTCTTAATTTTTTTGACTCTTCTTCTGATGTAAAATCTTTTGCATTGATATTATAACCCGCCCAGGTTTCTATATTATAATACCGGTAACGCGTATCTGAAGAATAAAGTGAATCTGATGTATAAAGGTTGCGCGTTGCATGATAAGATGCATCGAACTCATAAGTCCACTGCATATACCGGTTTACAAGTGGTTTCAAAAGGTTTACATAATAGTTATTCTCTTCCTTCGGCCCGTTAAGCGTCGGATAAAAACTCTGATAACCGATTTTCCCGTCCATAAAACTGCCCCCGATATTTCTGCTGTCATATTCACCACCAAATGCAAAATTATTTTTGCGGGTATCATCATATAGCGCATAAGCAACGCCTGCATTGCCTGTTCCGGCAAAATTATCTTCCCTGAACTGGAGATTTGTTTGTTTCAATCCAAGGCTGTTGATGGCTCCGCCCAGAGAAAAAACGTCTTTCGTTTCAACAACCACATCAACGGAATCAGAACCAGGACTGCTTCGAAAAACAAAGAAATCGGCATCCTGCAAATAAAGCAACTGGCGTAAATATCTTTCATTGTCAGCCATCAAAAAAGGTTTTATTGGTTCTCCTTTTTTAAAAAACAGGTTCTTTTCAATCACGCGGCTTTTGGTAATGTGATGAAGATCATTTGCCAGTTTTGTCAGGCTGTTTATCAACCTTTTTGATGTATCGCCGATGGAAATACCAAATGGAAGTCTGTCAATATAAATATTTCGGATAATAAGGCCGTCGTATTGTTTGAACGCTTCCTCATTTCTCTTCAATACCTTAGCCCGATCCACTTCTGTCGTATCTTTTTTGAAATTATTGATCATTTTTCCAAAAAAGCTTTTATGAGCTATTGAATCCTGTTGTTTTTTTGGAAGCGTGTCGTTTTGAGCAAATGAATAAAGCTGCATCAATAAAAAAATGCCGGCAAATGCAATCGTCAATCCATATTTAATGTGAAGTTTCATCAGGTGTTTTAACCCGATAAAAATAATCTAAAAAGCAGCAGAATAATTTTCCGGTGGAATATATTTAACGAAATAAAATAAGCTGTAGAATAATGGGAATTTATCGGAAATAAAAGAAAGAATGAATGATCAAACAGTGGCAAAAAGACAATCAAAAAGAAATAAAATTAAAACACGAATCTGCATTATTTGTTTCTTTCCCCTCTGCAATTCGGTCAATCAAAATTCGTCTTTATTTTTTCAATAAAATCCTGTTCGATCATTTTTTTTGCCATCAGGATCATGTTGTTAAAAGCGCCGGCCATAGAAATTCCATGTCCGATGATAACCGGTTTATTTACCCCTAAAACCGGAACGCCGCCATACATTTCAAAATTAAAACGATTAAAATATTCATCGTCAATCTTGCGCTTTTGCACAATATCATAAATAGATTCAGCGAATTTTAAGATCACATTTCCGGTATACCCATCACACACATAAATTTCAGCTTTCCCCATTAAAAGATCACGCCCTTCTACATTTCCGACGAAGTTGACGCGGTCATTTTCTTTAAGCAGAGGATAAGTGGCCTGGCAAAGAATGTTACCTTTTCCTTCCTCTTCACCGACATTAATGAGCGCCACTCTCGGGTTTTCATAATTTAAAATATATTTGGAAAACAGCGAGCCCAACAAAGCAAATTGTGACAGATTCTCAGGTTTGCAATCGGCATTTAAACCTACATCCACCAGCAAAGAAAGTTTTCCGTTTTCGCCGGGAATATACGCGCCGATTGCGGGCCGCGAAACACCGGTGATGGCTTTGATACTATATAAAGATCCAACCATCATTGCCCCTGTATTTCCTGCACTGATAAACGCGTCGGTTTTGCCTGAAGCCAATAAATGAAAGCCGATAGAAATCGACGATTGTTGTTTTTCTTTTAGTGCCTTAGTAGGATGTTCGTGCATTTCAATTACTTCTGACGCATGCACTATGGTAATATTTTCAGAAGTGATTTCATATTCGTCTATTAACGGGATCAGTTTATTTTCATCGCCTATTAATGTAAGATCAACATGATCCTCATTATTTTCAGATAGAAAAAGTTTAACCCCTTTTATAGTTTCCAGCGGAGCATAATCACCTCCCATCATATCAAGTGCTATATTCATAGATATCCTCTTAAAATATTTTCGATAAAAATAAACTGTAAATTTTAATTATTTCGCTTCAATGCAAAAAAAATCCAAAGATAGAGTTGACGGGAAATCAAACTTTATCTTTGGATTGAACAAAAAAAGGAATGAATTGATCAGGCTTTCGAAGGCGCTTTTTCAGCAACTACTTTTCCTTTATAAAATAATTTTCCTTCACTGGTGTGCGCACGATGGCGTACATGTGTTTCACCTGTAGTAGCATCCACACTCAATGTTGGCGCATCTGCTTTATAATGTGTTCTTCTTTTTGCACTTCTTTGTTGACTGTGTCTGCGCTTTGGATTTGGCATAACCGTAGATTAAATATGATTAATTATTGTTTTTTTTAAATTGTTCCAACCCTTTTTCAAAAGGATGATTATTTTCTGTTACCGTCGATTTCATTTTTTTAAGCATCGCCAAAATTTCTTTGTTACACTGAGGACCGCCCATTTCTTCTTCACTGCACATCCGCTGATTTGGAATACTCAGCAAAATAAATTCATAGATCCAACCCGCCAGGTGAAGATGACTTTCAGTTTGTGAAATATAAAACACATCCGCGTCTTCTTCATTTTGATTCATTTCTTCCGGGTTCGTTACCTGTTTTATTACCAGCTTAAATTCATCCCAAAGGTCCATCGGTAGTGTATTTCCACACCGGTCACAAACTACATTTACACTTCCGCCAACCTCAAATTTCAACAACATGAATGATGTGTTTTTCTCAAGAGTGAGCTTTACAGAAGCATGGCAATCACTGAAATCTGTAAGTTTATAATCTGAAAAGAACTTGTCCTCTACCTGATAGTTAAATTCATGGATACCTGGTTTTAACCCTACAAAAGCAATGTCATATTCACGGTGGTTTCCCATAACTAAAAAATAAAAGGGCTGCAAAAGTAAGGGAATTCAGTGAATTTTTGATATAAATATGTTCCGTTTTTAAATTTTTTCGTTAATATGTTTGCAATTTTAAGGGGCAAACAATGGAAATATTTGGGAAGATGTTTTAAATGCTAACTTTAATTTTTCTTCTACATAAAAAATTATTTTTATAAATGCCATATAAGTTAGACCGAACCGCATTTAAAATGCATCATACAAAAGATGCCGTTAATAATTTCAGTTATTGGAAATCTCACTCATTAGCAGAACGTTTGCGCGCTGCCAATTATCTGAATAGCGTTGCTTACAATTATCCTGAAAATGATCCGCCCAAACTGGACAGAACTTACTTTAAAATGAGAGCCAGAAAATAATGGGAAATATTTTTAACGACGATTTTCATGATTTTATAATTGCGCTCAATCATTACCAGGTAGAGTATATCTTAGTCGGTGGATATTCAGTAATTCTTCACGGATATTCGAGAACAACCGGCGATTTAGATATTTGGGTAAAAAAGACATCCGAAAATTATAGCCGGTTGGAAAAATCGTTTTATTTATTTGGAATGCCTGTTTTTGATATGACTGAAGACAATTTTTTAAACAATTCTTTTTTTGATGTTTTTTCGTTTGGAAGACCGCCGGTCAGTATAGACATCATGACCGAAGTAAAAGGCCTTGATTTTGATGATGCCTTTAAAGAATCAAAAGTGGTTGAAGTGGAAGGGTTATCTATTCGTTTAATAGATTACTTTCATTTATTGCGAGCTAAAAAATCTTCCGGAAGACCAAAAGATAACGACGATTTAGAGAATCTAATTGAAAAGCAATAATTCTTTATGAGTGTGAAAAAATATTTGCAGAAAAAAAATTATTTGTGGATTATCGCTTTTTTGCTAATCGTTTTAATTAAAATTTTTTCTACAAACAGCCTTCGGGTAGAGGCTCTGTATTCTTCGGGGTTTTATGTTGGGTTTTCAAAAATTCTTCGATTTCTTTTCGGCTGGATACCATTCAGTTTGGGGGACATCTTATATTTTGTGGTTGGTTGCTGGCTTGTATGGAAGATAATTAAAAGCATTAAACTGCTTCTGAAAAAGAAACTTTCAGTAAAGGCAGCTATAAAAAAGTTACTGGAATTATTTTTAAGATTCGCTTTTATTTATATCATTTTTAATATTTTTTGGGGAATAAACTACGACCGCAAAGGCATTGCTTTTCAACTGGATTTGAAGCATTTACAATACGACACTTCAGAGTTAAAAATGCTTCAAAAGCTTTTACTTGAAAAAGTAAATGCTTCTAAAATTGCGGTTCTCCGAAGTCATGAACGCTATCCGGCAAAAGAAGAGCTGATAAGAAGAGCAAAAAAGAGTTATGATGAAGTACAAAAGATTTATCCATTTCTTCAATATAAAAATCTTTCGGTAAAAGCATCTCTTTATGGAATTCCTGGCGATTATCTCGGTTTTACCGGTTATTACAATCCTTTTACCGGCGAAGCGCAGGTTAACACCACCGTTCCCGACTTTTTGCAGCCGTATATAGCAACTCATGAAATGGCTCACCAACTGGGCTATGCAAAAGAAAATGAGGCCAACTTCGTAGGGTATTTAGCAGCAGTAAATTCGCATGATACGCTCTTTCATTACTCTACTTATTTTGATCTTTTTATTTATGCCAACCGGGAAGTATTTTATTTTGATTCTCTTTCTTCGCATCTCGCGCTTCAACAGTTAATTCCTGAAGTAAAAGACGACATCCGTGAATTGCGAAAATTTAACGACGCACATCAAAGTTTTTTAGAGCCGGCAATCACCTGGATGTATGGAAATTATTTAAAACTAAATAAGCAGCCACAAGGAATGCATACTTACAATGCAGTTGTTGCAATGCTGATTGCTTATTATAAAAAATATGGGAAAATATAACGGAAAATCCTCTCAAATGTCAACCTTCAACCAAACACCATGCTGATCTTCCTTTACTTTAAATAGTTTGAGAAAATAACCTTCATCGTTAGTGTCTCTTCCATGATTCAGATTGAAACGGTAATTGTGTACCGGGCAAATGATGTTTCCTTTAGCATCTAAAAATCCCGTTGATAAATCGCCACCCGCGTGTGGGCATTTGGACGAACATGCTTTTAAACCATTTGGTGTTTTAATAACGCAGATGCATTTTTCATTAATTTGAACAGCTGCAATATTGTTCTCAAAAACAAGTTCACCAATATTATTAGCAAGCTTTAACCACTTTTCGTGTTTGTCCATTCAATAGAAAAATTCTGCTTTGTAAGGATATTTTTGTTGATAAAGTTTTCTCACCTGGTTCAGTACTACTTGGCGCAATTCGTCAATATTTGTTTTTTCTGTAGCTGAAATAAAAACGCAATTTCCATTGGTATAAGCTTGCCAGCGCTCTTTCAATTCTTCCAGTAATTGTTGCTTTACTGCTGGTTCCAGCCATTGATCAAAAGTATTTTTTTCATACCGATCCATTTTATTAAATACAGTAATCACGGGCTTTTCAAAGCTTTTTAATTCCTGTAAAGTTTTATTGACTACCGCCAGTTGCTCTTCGTATTTCGGATGCGAAATATCTACAACATGCACCAGAATATCTGCTTCCCGCACTTCATCCAAAGTACTTTTAAAACTTTCAATAAGATGATGCGGAAGTTTCCTGATAAATCCGACCGTATCGCTCAAAAGAAACGGGGTGTGACCTAAAACTACTTTTCGTGTGGTCGTATCCAAAGTCGCAAATAATTTATTTTCTGCAAAAACATCACTTTTGCTCAACAAATTCATGATCGTCGATTTTCCGACATTGGTATATCCAACCAAAGCAACTCTTATAAATTCTCCACGTTCTTTTCTTTGAGTAAAGGATTGCTTATCAATTTCAGACAATCTTTTGCGAAGCAAACTGATCTTATCTTTTACGATACGGCGGTCAGTTTCTATTTCTGTTTCACCAGGACCACGGCTTCCAATGCCGCCTCCCTGCCTTTCGAGGTGTTTCCACATTCCTTTTAAACGCGGAAGAATGTATTGATATTGGGCAAGTTCCACCTGCACTTTTGCCTGCGCCGTTTTTGCGCGCGAAGCAAAAATATCCAGGATCAAATCGCTCCTGTCGATCGTAGTTATTTTTAATTCTTTTTCAATATTCGAAATTTGGGAGCCGGTAAGTTCATCATCAAAAATGACAAGATCCACCGGTTTTCTTTTGGTAAATTCTTTTATTTCTTCCAGTTTTCCTTTTCCTACAAAAGTGCGGCTGTCGGGATGATCCAGTTTTTGCATAAACGTTTTCACGGTTTCAGCGCCGGCAGTTTCTGCCAGAAATTTTAATTCTTCCAAATATTCTTTTACCTGGTGTTCCGTTTGCCCATTTGGGATTACAGACACAAGGACGGCATTAATTGGCCTGTTGTAATTTATTTTTTGTTCGATCAATAGAAAAAATTTAAATGCAAAAATAATTCATCCTGATTTTCATCTAAAAAATTAAATACATGCCAATTTAAAAAGAAATTTAAAAATACGAATCCTTGGTATTTATTGCTTTACTGGAATAATTATTTCCAACTTTCACATTTTTGCAAAGATTTGTTTAATAAAATAAGACCTTGCACCCTATTTTCATTTTTTATTATCAGAGTTTAAATTCAATATTTTGAATGTTCAGCATTATTATCGGTAGTATTATTTTAAGTCTTTTGCACGCGACAATTCCAAATCACTGGCTGCCGGTAATCGCTATTGGAAGAAAAGAAAAATGGAGTGTAAGGGAAGTAACGCACGTAACTTTTATTTCTGCTATAGCCCACGGAATCAGTACCGTTATTATTGGAATTATACTTGCTTTTATCGGCACGCAACTCGCAGATAATATTGAATATTTCACCCATTTCTTTGCTCCGGTGATTTTAATTCTTTTGGGAATTATTTTCATTTACCGGCATCACAACCACCGCCATTTTCACCTGGATGAAAGCATCAAAAAAAAGCATTCTAAAAAGAAAATTATCATCGCGCTCGTACTGGCTATGTTTTTATCGCCGTGTATGGAAATTGAAGCATATTTTTTATTAGCGGGTACGCAGGCAAAATGGTTGCTTTGGTTTATTGCTGCATTATATTTAATCATCACGACGCTTGGAATGGTGTTGCTCGTGCGTTTCGCATATCTCGGAGTTTTAAAACTCAACTGGCATTCGTTGGAACACAATGCCGGCATTATCACGGGGATGACATTGGTGGCAACCGGAATTCTCGCTTTTTTTATTAGTTGAATGTATCAGACACCAAATGGATTGAAAAAGTTGGCAAGCTATGAAAAACCGTTCTTTGCATTTTATTTTTTACCACTTAAGTTTGCATGCTATTTTTAGAAAATGAAAGTTACCGATCATATTAAAGAATCAAAAGGCACTGCCATTTCTTTTGAAATTCTACCGCCATTAAAAGGCAAAACGATTGAGTCTATTTATAATCATTTGGATCCACTCATGGAATTCAAGCCCGCATTTATTAATGTTACCTATCACCGCAGCGAACAGGTTTTTAAAAAAAGAGCGGATGGCAGTTTTGAGAAAGTGGAAATTCGTAAAAGGCCGGGAACTGTAGGCATTTGTGCAGCTATCATGAATCATTATAAAATAGATGCGGTTCCACATTTGATCTGCGGTGGATTTAATTTGCAGGAAACAGAGAATGCTTTAATTGATCTCGCTTTCCTTGGGATTGATAATGTATTATTGCTTCGTGGCGATGCTGCCAAAAATGAAGCGGTTTTTGAACCGGAAGAAAACGGGCATGCGTATGCAATCGATCTTTTAAAACAAACCGTGAATCTGAATAACGGAATCTACCTTGAAGATGACATTCGTGACGGATATAAAACCCAGTTTTGTATTGGAGTTGCCGGCTATCCTGAAAAACACTTCGAAGCGCCGAACATGCAAAGTGATTTGAGATATTTAAAAATGAAAGTCGATGCAGGTGCAGATTACATCACGACGCAAATGTTTTTCGATAATCAAAAATATTTTGATTTCGTAAAAAAATGTAGAGAAGCGGGAATTGAAATTCCCATTATTCCCGGTTTAAAACCGATTACTTCCCGGAAACAACTTACTGTTTTGCCACGCACTTTTCATGTCGACATTCCCACTGACCTGAGCAATGAAATTACGAAATGCAAAACGGATGCGGAAGTAGAAATGGTAGGCACAGAATGGTTATTGGAACAATCTAAACAACTTAAGAAAGCCGGTGTTCCGGTCCTGCATTATTATACTTTAGGCAAACCAAACGTGATCGTAAAAGTTGCAAAGGAAATTAGCTAATGACTTTTTTAAAATAATCAATTGCATAAAAAAAGGTTGTCAATGTTTACTGACAACCTTTTTTTTATTCAAACAAATATTATCTGCCGCCAAATGGAATTCCTAAAGAAATACTCCACGTGCGATATTTATCTTTATCATTTGCACTGTTGTTTGTCTGAGTGGAATTAATCTTTGCAAGCCCTAATCCATAATTTGCTTTAATTAATATTTTTCCCAGATCAATACCTGCACCAATATTTGCTCCATAGTCAAATCTTTTCAGTTTAGAATATGCCTGATCATCTGCTGTAGGATCTGTACTGGTAAACTGTATATTTTTTGAGGAATTAATGGAAACGCCGCCTAATTGCCCCACCACTTTGGATTTGCCAGCTATTCCCATCGCAATATAGGGACCTGCATTGATAAATATATTGGAGGTAGCATTGGAAAGAGGTAAACGAAGAACTACATTTACCGGTAACTCAAGATAAAGTGGATTAAAGGTAGCCTTGTAATAATTTGCACCAGAGCCGCTTTCTGATTTTGAACCTCTGCCATCAAGAAGTAAACCGGTTTCCAAAGCCACTTGCTCCGCTTTATTCGAGCGGACCAGTATGCCCGCATTGAAGGTTGTGAGCATGTTGTTTTTTTGAGTACTTCCTGAAGTTGATGTGCTGATGTTCGCAAGGTTTACACCACCTTGCACATAGATGCGTTGTGATTTTGCAGATGTGAAGATTCCGACACATAATGCAATAGCTATTAACTTTTTCATTTAATGGGTTTTTAGTTTTTAAAGAGTTTAGTATCGGGAACACGTTTCCAAAAAGTCTGCCAAGAGCACGAAACAGAAAAAATGGCTTGCATAATTATTTGCTAAAAAAGAAGCATTTTTTTAAACACTTCATTTTTCAGACCTTCCGTTTTTTAACTTCTAAATTTTAAAAATGAATTTTAAAGGGGCATCACTTTTAATTGGTTTCTTTTGTTTTTTCAATTCGATATCTGCACAAAAAAATCCTCAATCCATCTTTGATCCACATGAATTATTTGCTCAAAATTTTTATGGAAAAAATGGAAATGAATTTCGTTCTTCAAACGGAGCACCAGGACCAAAATATTGGCAAAACCGCGCTGACTATACCTTACACGCTACAATAGATACTGTTGAAAATACATTAAAAGGAACTGAAACAATTTCTTACACCAATAACAGTCCTGATAATTTGTCATCGCTCTGGTTGCAATTGGATCAGAATACTTATCGAAAAGATGCACGCTCACAATATTATAGTACACGAACCACAAATGGCTCTACAGACGGTTATCAATTTGAAAATGTAACAATTGAATACAAAGGCAAAACTTTAAAAGCCGACTATATTATTAATGATACAAGAATGCAAATTCGTTTGCCATCTGAATTACCAGCAAAAGAAAAAATAAAGATCAATATCAAATATCATTACACCATTCCCGGCACATTTGGAGGAAGAACAGATTTCTTTTCCACAAAAAACGGAAAGATCTATGAAATAGCACAATGGTATCCCCGCATGTGTGTGTATGACGATTTGGAAGGATGGAGCACTTTGCCATTTCTTGGCAGTGGTGAATTTTACTGCGAATATGGTGACTTTGATTACACGGTTACAGTGCCTGCAGGAATGATCGTAGCAGGAAGCGGAGAATTACAAAATGAAAAAGAAGTGCTTACTCCAATTCAAATTGAAAGATTGAATCAGGCAAGAAAAAGTGATAGGACGATTATGATTCGCACTGAAAAAGAAGTAAATAATGCAGCAGGGAAAAACAAAAATTCTAAATCAGTCTCCTGGCATTTTAAAATGAATAACACACGCGATGTCGCATTTGGCGTCAGTTCTGCCTATGTCTGGGATGCAGCAAAAGTAAATTTGCCGGGTGGGAAAAAATGTTTGGTCATGTCCGTTTATCCGGTCGAAAGCGCCGGGGAAGATGCTTGGGGAAGAGCAACTGAATATTTAAAAAAATCCATAGAATATTTTTCTGAGAAATGGTTTGTGTATCCGTATCCTGTTGCGATTAACGAAGCCGGAAGAGCCGGAGGAATGGAATACCCGGGAATTGTGTTTGACGGTATGAATGCAAAAAAAGGAAATCTTTATTGGGTAACTGCTCATGAAATTGGTCACAACTGGTTTCCGATGATTGTTGGTAGCGATGAAAGACGCTATGCGTGGATGGACGAAGGTTTCAATACATTTATGGATGTGTATGCAGCGGATGAATTTAACCATGGCGAATATGCTCCAAAACGTGATGGCGAATATGCGCCTGGAAAAGGAAATCCTGCAGATGAAATTATTCCATTGCTCAAAGATTCGGGGGCGCCTTCGATGATGGCAAGGGCAGATATGCTTACAGAAAAATACAGGCATCCATTGGTTTATTTTAAACCCGCATTTGGGTTGGTCATGCTTCGCGAAATTGTGTTAGGCCCGGATCGTTTTGATTATGCTTTTAAAAAATACATTGAACGCTGGGCGTATAAACATCCATCACCTGATGATTTTTTCAGAACGATGGACAATGAAGCGGGAGAAAGCCTTTCATGGTTTTGGAAAGAATGGTTTTATCACAACTGGCAACTGGACATTGCCATTCAATCAGTTTCATACACGGATAATGATGCAAAAAACGGCGTCGATATTACGATTGCTAATTTGCAAAAGATGGCAATGCCTTGTACGCTTGAAATTGTGTTGAAAGATGGGAACAAACAAACGTTACAACTGCCTGTTGAAACATGGATGCAAAGCGATGTTCATAAAATTCATTTGCAAACCAC
>JAICYZ010000139.1 GCA_025933935.1 Chitinophagaceae bacterium | reverse complement strand
TTTGCCAGGTTACTTATGGATGGTATAGCCCAGAGATTGAAATGATTCATTTTTTTATCTCTTACCAAAGTCAAAGCATTGGGGGCAAAAGCAAACATTCCTTTTGCCGGTTTATCCGCGATACTTCCATCATCATTTATCCTCGCACCATTGATGAACATCATCCCCGCTTTTTCTTCAATTGTCATTTGCGATAAGATGTCTTTTATCCTCGCATCAATTGGCTGACGGCTGTCTTCATACACATCCAGCTTCCCATTTTTATTCAGGTCGCGAAAAGTGAAACCATCAGCAGTGATCAAATGATCTGAATTCGCTTTTACAGTTTCAGGAATAGAATTTTTCTCTGTTGATTTGCAGGAAGAGACGAAAAGGCAAACAGAAGCTGTAAATAAACAGGCAACGAGGCATTTTAATGGATTCATTGATATTGATTAAAGATTTTCGATTTACGCGCAGATGAAAATTTATCATTGAAGATAAAATGATTTATAATGAATAACGCTTTTTTCTTTCCATTTAAACAGAATTATCTATCGTTTGAAGTAAAATAATTAAGCTGGTAAGGCCAGCGATGATTGTAGACGGAAATTCTTTTATTTAAAAATCAACCCGGTTCCCGGCTTTTTCTCCAATAGAGAATTCCGCTATTTTATTTTCCTGCACATGAAAAAAATGAAACACAATCTCATCAGCTAACAATTTTTCGTTCAGCTCATGAACGACCTGTCGGACTTTAATTTTTACAACATCGTCTTCTGACGTGATTTTTAAAGGAGTGACCTTCGAGCTTACCATCGCAAATTGTCGTTTCCAATAATCTTCAACTTCTTTGTGGCTTTCCCAAATAATATTTATAAATGCTCTGCGAAAATGATAGGGCAGAAACGCCGGAAATTACCGGACATTTGATTTTAAATTCATAATCTTTTACAAAATCAGATGTCATGATAAAACACAATCTCACTTTAACAGTCGTCCTGATGGTTATCGTAGAAGGATTCGCTATATATCTGAATATGGTAGCGCACCCACAATCTCAGCCTTGGTTAACGATAATCATCGTGTTAATACTGGCTTTGATATTCGGCCTTTATATGAGATCTGTTACCAAAAAGAATAAAAAGGATTAAAAGCTTGTTTACTGTGCCGGTTCGTACGACATCCAGTCAATTTCCAGTTCATACGGATGAAGCGGTTTCTCAATTGCATCAGGATTTGTTTCAACGGCCCAATCATTAGTATGCCAAAAGTTCATCCGGTAATACGATTCATGTTGCGGTATCCCTCTTCGAGATCCGTGGTAATCCCACAAAATGATCTTCTTACCAGTTACGGGATGTATCATCCACCACGTAAGTCGATCAGGATGCCAGTCGAATCCATAAGTATAAAACCGCGCTGAAGCATCATAATCATCAATAGCGTCGACTGTTTCCGGTTGATCCTGAGCATCGGTTAAGGGGATTGGCGTTCCTTTAAAACCTTCTTTATAAATAGTATTGTAAATAATTCCCTTCGCTAAATTTATGGTTCGTCCGATTCTTTTCAGCTTGCCCCTTTTACCAGTCCATGTGCCGATGTAAACAATAGAAGGATCAGCAACAAGCCATTCAAAATCGATTTCGCTAAGGCCATAAACCCTATCCATATAATAAGTAAAATAACCAACGACGGCGCCGGTGTTCGGTTGAACATCTTTCACATCCGGAACTTTCAAGCGGGCGGAATAAGTACCAAAATAAGTAAAGTCATTCGATATAATTTCCGGCCCACGGCCAGCGCCGGCACTGTCCATCGGATCGATTTTAAATAGTAACACTTTTGGGCCAGCTTCAGTTTTGGAGGTAACACCAGATCGCCATTTGAAAGCAGCTTTATGTCCGGTGGAACCATATCTGAAATACTGTAAAACCGAATCATTGAAATTTTCAATAAAAGCATGAGACAACCCAATCTTCTGCGCATGGATCGTAACAGTTAAAAGAAATGAAATGAATAATAGTATTTGCTTCATAAAATGATGAATAATTGTTGATTTTGCATCGTCTGGTTGTACCGTTATCGATTCGCTTATCGCCAGTAGAGTGATTATCAACCCAAAATTTTACTTCCGTATTACGTAAAACTTAAAGATATGGGTTGCAGTGGACAGCAACCTTTTTATTTTAAAAGTAATGTAAAATCAATATTCCCGGTATTTGTTTGTTTACTAAATTCGTCAAAAAAGAAAGAAGGCTATTGTGGCCGGTCTTATATTTGCTATTATTTGCCAAACTCCAAAAGCTATGATGCCCGCTTTATAATGAGAAAGAATTTTAAAGTTTGGTTCTTTTCCTGCATGTTTCTGTTTATTTTTTCTTCAGAATTGTCTGCACAACTCTGCCAGGGAAGCCTTGGCGATCCTGTTGTGAATATCACTTTTGGCTCCGGCAGTAATCCCGGTCCTTCACTCGGATCAAGCACTAATTATACTTACGTCGCGGATGGCTGCCCTAATGATGGAACTTATACAGTGTCCAACACGGTTAGCAATTGTTTTAATAATACATGGCACTATACGACTGATCATACCGGCGATCCTAATGGATACATGATGGTCGTAAATGCTTCCTTTACGCCAGGAGATTTTTTTGTTAAAAGAGTTGACGGCCTTTGTCCCAATACCACTTATGAATTTGCTGCCTGGATCTATAATCTTCTTCAGTCTTTTGCCTGCAACGGCAATGGCATAAAACCCAACATTACTTTTAGTATAGAATCACCTACTGGCCAGGTTTTACAAACTTATTCTACCGGAGATATTCCGGAAAACGGTGGCTGGAAACAATATGGCTTCTTTTTTTCCACTACAGTGGATATTAATTCAGTCGTTTTAAGGATGACGAACAATGCGCGTGGTGGTTGCGGAAATGATCTGTTGCTGGATGACATTACTTTCAGAGCGTGTGGCCCGTTAGTTTCTGCAAACATCAACGGATCACTTGATTCAGTAGATGTTTGTACGGGAGACAAATCTATATTTACGATTCAGGCAAATGTTTCCTCGGGGTATTCTGACCCTGTTTATCAATGGCAGGAAAGCGTGGATGGCGGAATCACTTTTACGAATATAAACGGAGCCACAAACCTTGTTTATGAAAGACCTGCAATAGATTCTACAGCAAAATACTCTTATAGATTGGCGGTTTCGCAAAGACAAAACAAGAATGTTTCTTCCTGTTCTATTTATTCAAATATTGTCTCCGTCAGCGTAAATAAATACCCTGTAACAGACGCAACAATAAGAGGTCATTGCACAGGCGATTCTTTATTTTTAACGGCGAATGATGCCGCACAGTTTTCATGGAAAGGGCCGTCGGGTTTTATCAGCAACCAACAAAATCCGGTAATCGGCATGGCGTCACCTGCAAATAATGGAATATACTATGTAACGGCAACATCTGTGAAAGGCTGTATCAGCAAAGATTCTGCTGCTGCCACGCTTTTCACCAGGCCACAGGTGAACGCAGGAGGAGACCGGGAAATTTGCCAGGGAAGTTCTGTTCAATTGAAAAGCACCGGTGATCATATAACTTCCTGGCAATGGTCACCGACAGATGGCCTTTCAAATGCCGCCATTCCAGATCCTGTAGCGTTGCCTTCGCAAACTACATTGTATATCCTCCGGGTTAACAACGTCGATTGCATGGCTTCGGATTCAGTTTTAGTCACGGTTAATATAAATCCTTCGGCAAATGCCGGTCCGGACAAAGTAATTATTAGGGGACAAGGAGCAACGCTCGAGGGCTCAGCAGCAGGAACGGAAGTAAATTATTTATGGACACCGGCAATTAACATCACAGGGAATAATTCTCTGTCACCGGTTGTCAATCCACTCGCTACTCAAATGTATGTGTTGCATGTTTTTTCTGATAAAGGCTGCAAAACGGCTACCGACAGCGTTCAGGTGAAAGTATACCAGCAATTGTTTGTTCCAAATGCTTTCACGCCAAACGGAGATGGCATAAACGATACATGGGTGATTGAAACGCTAAAAGCATATCCCGGTGCAGAAGTAAAAGTTTTTGACCGGTATGGCCGCAATATCTTTGATAACAACGGGCAAAGTACTTCATGGGATGGAACATTTAAAGGAGAAATGCAAACTGCCGGCGCTTACGTTTATCTCATTGATCTGAAAAATAAAACTCCTGTGATAAAAGGGGTTGTGTTTCTTATTTTATAATTCAACTGTTCAGCATACACTGCAAAATATGAAGTGTTACATTGCTGGCACTTTCTAATTAATCCTGGCTTGTTTATTCGGCCTTAAAACCTTTCCTCACCATTTTATATGGTCATCAATAAATTGGATCAGCCCGTCAGCTAAAGTCCTTTGCTCTTTTATTTTGGGATGGCCATAAGTATCTTTATAAGGAGCAAAATACGTAAATATTTTTTTGTCCTGCAATTCGTCAACTGCTTTTTGAACGTACCCGGGCCATGGAGAACCTTTTTTTGTAATATCCATATTCCCAAGCATGCAGATTATTTGCGCTTTCGGATAAGTTGATCTGATTGTTTGCACAAATTTTTTATAAGCATCTACAATATAAGATTCGTCGGGAGGTTTATTTCCAAATCTTTTTTTGAATTGCTCATTACCTGGCATTGTTACAATCCACGAATCGTTTTGGAATAAATTGATCACGACAAGGTCGGGTGTGTATTTTGAAAAATCCCATTTACTGGTGGAATCAGTTGGATCAAGCCGGTCATACATTTCAGGCATTATCAGTGGAAACCAGCTAACCATGATTCCTATCCCGCTTTTGGCCGTGCAATGATATTGTGCATTATAACGCCTGGCTGTGATTGCAGCATAAGCATCATAATTATTTTCATAGTATCCGTAAGGATAATCTTTTGCAGAATCATAGATGGCATAGCCGCAGGTAATCGAGTTTCCAAAAAATTCAATTTTTCTTGCTGGCAATTTATCGGGCTTCAAAAGCCTCGTCTTTGGATTTTCAATCAAACCATAAAACCATGTTTTTCCTTTATCCCACTCCGTTCTTTTGAATAATTGCAAAGAATGTTTTCCGAAGGGAAGTCCTTCCGCGAGCTGGACTACTTTTTTTACAGTATCAAATTGAATTTTATAAATGCTGTCTTTGTCGATAATTACATTGTAATAATTAGAAGTATCCTGGTCTTTAAAAATGCCGGAGATTCCTGTACCGATAAAATTAATGGTAAAAGAAGTGCCTGGCCACATTAATTCTGCGGCCTCATTTGTATATAGAATTCTTCCCTGGTAGGATATCTGTTTGTCTTTAAAAGAAATCAAATGCTGTGAAAAACAATTGACATGATGAGCAACCAAAAGGATAGCCGTTAATAGAAAATTTCTTAACATACGAAATTTAATTTGAGCCGCTAATGTAATTATTAAATTCAACTAACTTTTCAAAGTGTGATGATTAAGGGTGACTCAGAAACTCCAAACGCAGTGTTTTGTCCGCATGATGATTACAGCAGTGATTTGCAGCATTACCTGGCACCTCATTTTTCAAATCACTCTTTCCATCATATCTTTAAATGGTGAAACAAATTTTCAAACAAATGAAACTGTCAGAACGGAACCTTTTACGGATCGTCATCTCTTTTATCTTTTTACCGTTTTTTGCAAATGCACAATCACCAAACGTGCTGCCTTCCTGGGCCTTCGGAGGTTTTGTGCGTCCTCAAAATATTGATCCAATTATTTCTCCTGATAGTACTGCTGTTTTTATAGATCCGATGACCAAAAAAGAAAACCATTGGGAGTCAGACAATACCTTCAATCCCGCAGCAACGATCAAAAATGGAAAAGTGATCGTGCTTTACCGCGCAGAAGATCATTCAGGCAATGGAATTGGCTTTCATACCTCAAGAATTGGTTTTGCCGAAAGCGATGACGGCTTACACTTTACAAGAAAAAACAAACCCGTTTTATTTCCGGCAAATGATTCTCAAAAAGAATTTGAATGGCCCGGAGGTTGCGAGGATCCGCGTGTGGCGATGACAGAAACGGGAACTTATGTAATGTTCTACACACAATGGAATCGCAAGTTGCCGCGGCTTGGTGTGGCGATTTCAACTGATTTGATCCATTGGAAAAAACACGGCCCCATTTTTCAAAAAGCATATAACGGACGCTTTTTTAATATGGCAACAAAATCTGCATCGATCCTTACAAAGATGATAGGCGATAAACAAGTGATCACAAAAATCAATGGAACATATTGGCTATATTGGGGTGAGCATCATGTTTATGCAGCGACTTCGGCTGACCTGGTAAACTGGCAGCCTGTTTTGAATAAAGATGGAAAGTTGAAAGAATTAATTTCTCCTAGAAAAGGTTTTTTTGACAGCGATCTTACTGAATGCGGGCCGCCGGCTTTGATGACAAAAAATGGAATTCTTCTTTTTTATAATGGTAAAAATAAACGGGACGATGACGGGGACAAACGCTACAATCCGGACTCGTATTGTGCGGGGCAGGTTTTGTTTGATTTAAAAGATCCTTCGAAGCCAATTGCGCGTCTCGATGTTCCGTTTCTTCGTCCAATGGAACAGTTTGAAAAAAGCGGTCAGTATATAAACGGAACTGTTTTTATTGAAGGGATGGTTTTCTTCAAAAAGAAGTGGTATCTATATTATGGGTGCGCCGATTCAAAAGTCGGCGTTGCTGTTTATGATCCTCAAAATCCTGTTTCCGGCGATCCGATGATTTTAACAGAATAAATTCTTTTGTAGCAACAAACAACTTTATGAGAAAAAGCGATCAATCTGAATTATGATATTTTAAATTTGCAAAAGCGCAAGCAAGATCAAATATCACGTAACGAAAGTCATGATCCTGATTTCACAATAGGATTTATAAAATACTGATACAATCGGAGAAGCTTCGCCAATCATTATTTTCAGAAAATAAGCGGCATTCAAAAAGAAAAACTATTTTTATCTTTTTAAAAACGTAATTCTTAACACAACAAACCCAAAAACTTCTTTGTCTTGAATACTAAACAATCAGATTTCCTGGAAAGTCCGGTAGAATATGCAATCGGAATCGATATTGGTGGCACGAACACTAAATTTGGAATTGTAAATCACCGCGGTGATATTTCCAACCGCGGAGATATTTCTACTACCAATCATAAAGAACTGAATTTATTTATCGATGAATTGTACGAGCAACTTCAACCGGCTATCAATGCGATCGGGGGAATTGATTTTATAAAAGGGATCGGAGTGGGTGCACCGAATGGAAATTATTACAGCGGCACGATTGAATATGCACCAAACCTGCACTGGAAAGGCATTTTGCCAATTGCTAAACTCATTACTGACCGGTTTAAAAAACCCTGCACACTTACCAATGATGCAAATGCTGCTGCAATAGGTGAATTAATGTATGGAGCAGGACGCGGAATGAGGGATTTTATCATGATCACTTTGGGCACCGGCGTTGGCAGTGGAATTATTGCCAATGGTCAATTAATTTATGGGCATGATGGTTTTGCAGGTGAGCTTGGTCATACGATTATTCGTCCGGGAGGTCGTCTTCACTGGGGCACAGGCATGAAAGGAAGTTTGGAAACGTATGCATCAGCAACAGGAATTTCTATAACGGCGAAGGAAATATTGGATGAAAGAGTCGGTGAGAAAAGCCTTTTAAGAAATATTGCGCATGAAAAAATTACCTCAAAAAGAGTGTACGAGGCAGCAATTCAGGGAGATCCTATTGCCAATGAAGTGTTTGAAATTACCGGAAAGATTCTTGGCGAAGCGTTGGCTAATTTTGTAATGTTTTCTTCACCGGAAGCAATCATTTTATTTGGCGGCGTTATCAAGGCCGGCAACCTTTTACTTGATCCGGTAAAATTATACATGGAGAAAAACCTTTTACCGATTTTTCAAAATAAAGTGAAATTATTATTCAGCGAATTAAAAGAGTCTGATGCAGCAATCCTTGGAGCAAGCGCACTTGTATGGGAAATAAAACCGGAGGTATTGAAAAAAGTTCCCGAAATGGAAAAATGACACCATCAGACTGTGTCGCGCTGTTTAATAATTTCAAATAGTCCTTGTAAACAAATTTCATCTGTTTGATTATATTTTATCATCTTTTTTTGCTCCTTTATAAAGCTGGAATTCATGTCGTTTCTTTTTGGAATAAAAAAGCAAAACTGTGGATTTCGGGCAGAAAAAATATTTTTGAACAGTTACAAGCAGGGGTATCACAACTACAAAACAAAAAAATTATCTGGATGCATTGCGCCAGTCTTGGCGAGTTTGAACAGGGTCGTCCTGTTTTGCAGAAAATAAACGAAACATATCCCGAAGTAACAATCGTGCTCACTTTTTTTTCTCCATCCGGATATGAGATTGTAAAAAATAATAAAGATTTCAAACATGTTTTTTATCTGCCGATAGATTCAAAAATACATGCCAATAAATGGATGGATATTCTGAAGCCAACTTTGGTTCTATGGGTAAAATATGAATACTGGCATTATTATTTACTCGAAATAAAAGAACGGAATATTCCCTTGCTGATGGTTTCCGGCATTTACAGAAGCAACCAGGTTTTCTTTAAATGGTATGGCAGTTTTTATCAAAATATGCTCAAGTGTTTCACTCATTTTTTTGTGCAAAATGACGAGTCAAAAAAGCATTTGCAAAAAATTATTCAAGCCGATAAAATTACTGTTACCGGTGATACCAGGTGCGACCGCGTGATCAATATTGCAGAAAACTTTACTGAAATTCCCGGCATTGCAGCGTTTTGTAAAGACGCAAAAGTTATTGTAGCGGGCAGTACCTGGGAAGATGATGAAGCAGAATGGACGCATTTCGTAAGGCAGTACCCTGAAGTAAAATTCATCATCGCGCCTCATGAAATTGATGAAGAAAATCTGGCGGAGGTGAAGAAGGAATTTGGAGGCGTTTTTTATTCCGAATGGTTGAAGAATTCTGTGCAGCCAATCAAGGGTGCACAAGTAACTTCTGATGACGAGCAATTAAATTGTCTTGTTATTGATAACATCGGAATGCTTTCCAGGTTGTATCATTATGCCACTATAACTTATGTTGGCGGCGGCTTTGCAGATGACGGACTTCATAACATCCTGGAGGCGGCAGTTTATGGCAAACCGGTGATTTTCGGCCCCGAATATGACAAAAATTTTGAAGCGGAAGAAATGATCGATTGTTCCGGAGCGATCAGTATTGAGAATGCCATTCAGCTCGAGGAAGTGGTAAACCGTTTATTAGGTAATGAAGAAGAATTATTATCCAGAAGCGACGCTGCAAAAAATTATGTTTATAAAAATGCAGGAGCGACGGAAAAAATTCTTTTATTTATCAGAAAAAATAACCTGCTTTAATTCATAAAATAAAAATTAAGAATTCGCCTTAAAAGTTTCTTTGTTGGTTTTGTAGAACGTTCCGGTTTTTTTCTGTTTATGCAAACCGGAAATACCAAAAAGTATAAACCAAAAATTAAAACCCCCATCCTTTCATCGCCTTCAAATCCAGTGCAGCACACTCCAATGGCGTTTTATCCTGGTACTCTTCCTGTTCGATGATAAAATATTTTGTTCCGGTTTTGCGCGCATAATCAATTACTTCTTTCACAGGAATGACACCTTTGGAAAGCAACGTATTTTCATATAAATTTCCATTTTCTCCAGCCGTCTCTCTTTTTAATTCATTCTTTACATGCATCAGCATAAATCTGCCAGGATATTTCTTCAGATAACTCAAAGGACGGCCACCAGGCTCCCACATATTACCAATATCCATTTGCTGGGCTACCAGGTTTTTATCTACGGTTTGCAAAATGAGATCATATAAAACGGTACCATCAAGGCTGTGATTGAATTCATAACTTTCATTATGAAAGGCAAAGTGAATTCCCGACTTTTTGCAAAGCGCACCTGTTTTATTAAACATATCGATATAGTGCATAAAATCTTCTTTGCTTTTACAAAGGCTTTCATCCACGCCCGGACTTATCAGATACTTCATTCCAACTGCCGCTGCATCAGTTATCGTTTGCTTCCATTCGTCAGTAAAATCATTCCTCGTTTTGTCCCATTGTTTTCCGGTAAGCGGGCTATGGC
>JAICYZ010000108.1 GCA_025933935.1 Chitinophagaceae bacterium | reverse complement strand
TTGAAAAATGCCTTCACTTTTAAATAAATTCCCCATACAAAAAAGTTTAATTTTTGATAAATAGAAAAACACCAAAGAATGGGATTTTATAAAGCTTTCGCAGGGAACGTATTTATGAAAAGCACGTTAGAGCATGGAATTAAACACAATTATACAATTATATTTTAATAAAAAAATAAAAAGATGAATTTAATTTTCAGGAAGATTTTTTCCTTTTAAACCAATAATAAAACGGTATTCCAAGCAGTATCAAAACGAGACCAATACCCGCTTCGCGGGGCCGAGCAATGATTGTATTTCCAATTAAAAAAACACAAAAGATAATAAAGATTGCAGGCACGATTGGATAACCCCAAACCTTGTAAGGACGAGGTGCATCAGGCATTTTCTTTCTGAGAATAAAAACACCCAACGCAGTAGCGCCGTAAAAAATAAATGCTGCAAAAATGAGCATATCAGTGAGCTGATCGAAAGTGCCGGATAAAACAAGAAGAGATGCCCAAATTCCCTGGTACCACAATGCATTTCCGGGAACTTTTGCAGAATTTACTTTCGCCATTTTTGGAAAAAATAATCCTTCTTTCGCCATAGCAAATGAAGTACGTGCATTGCTTAAAATCGTCGCATGAGTGCATCCTAAAGTCGATAATAAAATTAATATGGAAATAAAAATAACGCCGCCTTCATTCCAAAAAACTTTTACTGCTTCTACCGCCGCTATTGAGTTTCCGGCAGCATTTATTTGTTCTAAAGATGCAACCGGTAGCAAAGCGAGATAAGCAATGTTTGTCAACACATACAATACAATCACGATCAACAATCCAAAGGCAATGCTCAATGGAACATTACGATTCGGATTTCTAATTTCTCCTCCTAAAAAACCAACAGAATTCCAACCTTCGTAAGCCCAAAATGCCGCAAGCATGGCGGTAAAAATGGCGCTTATGGTTACAGTTTGAGAATTGGTTGTTGCCATTGAAAATGATGCAGAAATATCGGCCTGCGCACTTGTACTTCCAAAAACGACGATTGTAAGAATACCCGCTAAAACAAGTAATAATAAAAAGGTACTCAAACCAGCGCCTAGTCTCAACCCGCGGCTGTTTACCCAGGTTAAAATAAGGATTAATAAAATGGCTACAAGCTTTACATTAAATCCTTCAAAAGGATAAAATATTCCTGCAATTTGAAAATCTTTTAAAGAAGAAAATACCGCGGGAATATGAACGATACTGTTTAGTGATTGCGCAAAAACATAAGCAATAGATGCAATGGCGGCGGATTTAATCGCTGCAAAATTTGACCATCCATAAAGAAATGAAAAAAACCGGTTGTAAATCTTTTTGTAATAAACATATTCACCGCCCGTATCTGCCAACATGCTGGCGATTTCCGCGTTGCTCAATGCACCAAACATGGTGATGATCCCGCCAAGAACCCAACAAATTATGATCCAACCGGAAGAATGCAATTCAGCAGCCATTGGCGCTACCTTTTTATAAATTCCGGAACCGATAATGTTTCCGATTACCATTACTATCGCGAGGCGCAATCCAAGTGTGCGGTTGAGTTGTGAAGAGGCGTTCATGTTTTTAGTTGAGGTAATCGTTTTTTAAAATTTATAAAGTTTTAAAAATAACGATCTTAAATCATTAACCAAACATTTTGCAGAAAAGAAAATAGAAATTTCAATTATTTCTTGTCTTACTGTAAAACAAAAAAAAATCAAAGTCAAACCAGTAAAGAAATAAATAAAAGTGATTCGTATTTTTAAAATAAACGCCGCAGGTAAAAAGCGTCATTGTAACAAACCCCATTGATCTTTCAATTTAATAGAGTCTGCTTCAGGCAAACGGTTTTTATCATAATGTCCCTTTCCATTTTTTTGCCTGAATGCTTCGTATAAAGTAACCGCACAGGCTACAGAAATATTCAGCGATTTAATGATACCTACTTGGGGAATAATAAAATCTCCATCAGCATATTCTCTGATCTCATCGCTCACACCAAAAGTTTCGTTTCCAAAAATGAGTGCAACTGATTCAGTGAAATCCATTTTATAAACATCTGCAGAGTTTTCACCAAGATGAGAAGCATAAACTTTCTTATACTGATTTCTGATTGCTTTAAAGCATTCTTCAATGTCTGTAAATTGATGTATCGTTAACCATTGCGAAGCGGTCGAAGAACTTTTGTTGCCCCATTTTTTATGAGGAGGAATTCGGTTGTTTAAAATATAAACGTCCTGGATGCCAACCGCGTCACAGGTTCGCATCACGGCAGATATATTGTGCGGATCAAAAACATTTTCCAAAATAACAGTAAGATCAGGCTGGCGGTGATTCATAACAGAAGTAAGGCGATTAAAACGTTGTTCGGTCATAAGTTTATTCTTTTGCGCAAATTTAGTTTTCAAATTGAAAGGATCATTATTCTTTCCCGACAAATTCCACTTCTGCTATCGGGCTGAATAAAAACATTTTATTGGTTGAGATTTGTTTGCAAAAAAAGCGCGTCCGTCGTTTCTTTTCTTTCCGGTAAATCTGATCTTTAAACTTAAATAAACTTTCTTCAGGCAATTCTTCCAGCAAAAAAATTCCAGGTTTGTGTGGATCATATTTTTTCAAAGCTCTTGTTAATGGTGCTTCTGCACACGAACTGGCCGCCGGACTTCGCAACGTTTTCAATAACTCACTTTCAATGTCAGCGGGAAATATTTTTTTTGAAATAAAACGCGCAAGAATTCTTGAAAATTCATTTTTCCATTCTGCACCATGTGCCTGGATCCTGTTTCCATATTTTTCATAGGCAACCAAATGTCCGAGTTCATGCAATAAAGTAATGAGAAAGGAAAATTTATTCAAATTCCCATTTACACTGATCCGGTGATTTTTATTCAAATGTTTATTGCGATAATCACCCAATTTCGTAAGGCGTTCGCGGGTTACCGTAAGATGCACTTTGTACTCTATCAGGTAAAAAGCAACGTCTTCAAACGAACCTTCAGGCAAAAAATGATTTAGTTGACCGAGTGGTGATTCTTTTTTAAGCATCTGGTTTTTTTCGCGCAAGTTTCATTAATTGAATTACTTCTACGGAAGTATAAATAATATAGATGGCCATCGCGGTAAATAAAGATGGTTTGTTTACCTCCCCATGCATTACCACAATATAAATCACAATTGCGATAACAATCACGAACAATTTGAGCAATGTTGAAGAATAAACACCCCTGATAAAAGCATTGATGTTTGTAGATGAAACTCCTTTTTTCTGAATAAAAAATCCGAAGAAACTTAACAGAAAAAGGATGACATTAGAAGTGAGTAAAAAACTAAGATTAAACCCTGCAGCGATAAGTGAATTTTTAAAAATAAAAACAAGAATATTTATCAAAATAAAAAGCAGCATCACCGGTGAAAATTTTTTAAACAGAAGGGATTTCATTTTTTTGAAGTGTCTTTAATAATTTTAAAAATAAGGCCGGCAATGATCAGTAGCGGCAATAGCCAAACGAGCAAAGGAAAAGAAATTTTTAACCATTTATCTAATTTTATCCCAATAAATATCCCCACTCCAATGCTTACCAGGAACTGCGCTCCCATTCCTGCATAATGCATTAATTCTCGATTCGTTTCTTTTCTTGTTTTCAATGCTTTTATTTTTTATTAGATTCACGGGAATGTCATTGCGTTTCACTAACATAGTTCGCCCTTTCCAACTTTAGTATGCAGCGCAATTACTTTTTATTGCTTCTTTCTACTTGTTTCTTCTGTTTAAGAACAGCCGTATCTGCAGGCACCTCATTACCTTTCAAAATTCTTTCAATATTATCAAAATATTGCTGCTTTAGGATCAGTGTTTTTTCAATAGAATCGGCTTTCAGTTTAAGCGATTCGTATTCAGTATTAGAACCGGCTTTTCCGTAGCCGGGAATATAATATTTTAATGGGGTGAAAGCAATCAATGCAATTGTAAGCCCTACCAAAACGATGAACATAATACTAAGCGCCACATATACGGTGAATCGGTTTAATTTGAAAGCAACAATTTCTTCATACGTATTTTCGTTCAAAATAACCAGCCGGTATTTATTACGGATCCTTTTTAAAAAACTGTTTTGCGCCTTCGGCTGCATATTTGTATTTTAGGTTGTTAAAAATAATATAGGCTTCGCATTTACCGGCATATTACCTTAAAATAACCGTATTTTTAAAATAAATTTGCAAAAAAGCGTCGCCAGTAAAAGCACTTTTATTGCAGATTCTTATTTTATAAAAATTAAAAATATTCATGAATAACCGGCTCATAAGGTTCATATCTGCTTTGTTATTATTGTTTTTTTTATTGCCCGCAGCGAATGCACAAATAGGCAAGATTTCTTTCGATCTTCAAAAAGATAAGCCGCAAAAATTCAAAGACAAACAGCTGAGATCTGAAAAAACAGGGCAAAAAAAATTTACAATCCCAAGAAAATTTATTCAAAACACTACAAGTCATTACAATTATTTTTATAACGCGAACAATAAAATAAAATCAGTCATTGAGCTCGCGCGCATCGCAACCAAAGATGATTATTCAAAATTGCTGCCTTATTATAGTTATTCATTGAATAATACTGCTGCACAAAAAAAGGAACTTGATTCTGTAATCCTTAAGGCGACTGCGGGAATTTTACTTCATGATCTGCGCAGTAATTGGGTAGATAATTTTTATTTATTGATTGGAAAAGCATATTACCTGCGTAAAGATTTCGATTCCGCTTCCATGACTTTTCAATTTATCAATTACAATCTTTTTCCCAGGAAAAAGAAAGATGAAGACCAATTGGTCGTAGGTACAAACGAAAACGGTTCTAATAATGCAATTAGCATTTCGAGCAAAGAAGACAGAAATTTTATTGATAAAGCATTTACAAGGCCACCAAGCAGAAATGATGCATTGGTATGGCAGATTCGCACTTTAACTGACATGGGCGATTATGCCGAAGCAGCAGGACTGATCAATACATTAAAAAATGACCCGGCGTTTCCAAGCCGCTTAGATCCTTACTTTCAGGAAGTAGTAGGATATTGGTTTTTTAATCAAAAAATGTACGACAGCGCAATTGCTTATATAAAAGGCGGAATGCCTAACGCGATAGATATGGCAGATAAAGCAAGAAGAGAATATTTGCTGGCTCAACTTTACGAAATGAATAATAACCAGGACACTGCATCCGAATATTACGACAAAGCAATTCGCAATACTACCGATCCCATGATGGATATTTATGCAAATCTGAATAAAGCCAAAATGTTGAAGAGTAAAGATCCTGCGGAAATTGATAACAGCATTTCCCGGTTATTGCACATGGCGCATAAAGATAAATTCGAGCCGTATCGTGATATTATTTATTATTCTGCCGGCGAGCTTGCTTTGGAAAAACCTGATACTACTTCCGCTTTAAATTTTTATAAGGGAAGTGCATTTTATAATGAGAATAATTTATCCTTAAAAAATAAAGCCTTTTTAAAAATGGCTGAAATAAATTATCTGCGAAAAAATTATAAACAGTCGTTTAATGCCTATGACAGTATTCAAATTGATGGCGATTCAACTTTAACGGATATAGCAGAAATTCAATCGAGGAAAAAAGCACTTGCACAAATTGTCACGCATCTCGATATCATTCAAAGAGAGGATAGCCTTCAGGCAATTGCTGCATTGTCTCCAGCAGACAGAGAAACGTTTTTAAAAGATTTATCAAAAAAATTAAAGAAAGAGCGTGGCGTAAATGACCAGTCCTACAACAATGGTGGTTCTGGTTTCTTTAACTCAGCGAATAAATCCTCTGATATTTTTTCGAATAACAACAGCAAGGGTGAATGGTATTTTTATAATAATTCATTGAAGTCGCAAGGATACAATGACTTTAAAAGAGTTTGGGGCAAAAGGCAAAACGTGGATAATTGGCGTTTAGCTTCTGGATCATCTAATCGAAATTCATCGCAAGGAAATCCTGACCAGGCGCGTGGCAACTATAACGATCCAATGGCTCCGCTGCCTGATTCTGAAAATGTACAAACGGCAGCAACGCCTTATCAACAGGACATTTCGGTAGAAGGATTGCTTGCTAATGTGCCTCTTACAAAACCGGCAATGGATACGTCGAATTCTAAAATAGCGCGTTCACTTTTTCAGGTAGGAAAAAATTATCAGACTCTTTTGGAAGATTATCCGGCAGCAATTCAATCATACCAGGAGTCTTTAAAACGTTTTCCGGATAGTTTATACAATGGTGAATTGTACATGAATCTATTTTATTGCTACAACAAAATCGGCAATAAAGAACAAGCAGATTTTTATAAAAATTTGCTAGTGAAAAATTTCAGTGAAAGCAAGTTTGCACAATATGTTTTGCATCCTGAGATTTTTAATCCATCTAAAAAAGATACCGCCGCATCTAATCGTTATGATAAGATTTATAATCTATTCATAGAAGGAAATTTTGCTGAAGCGATTAAAGAAAAAAATGCCGCTGATAGCTTGTATGGCAAAAGCTACTGGAATCCGCAATTGCTTTATATTCAGTCAGTTTACTATATTCAGAAACGACAAGACAGTGCAGCAATCAATGTTTTACATCAAATTATTGACAACTACCCGAATACGCCGATGAAGGATAAGGCTGCTACTATGCTGGACGTGTTGGGCAGAAGAGACAGCATTGAACGTTATCTCACAAATCTGAAAGTAGAGCGTCTTCCTGAAGATTCTCAGATCGTTGTTTTTGATAATTCTAAAATCGTAAATAATGTAAAAGCACCGATTGTTCAGAAAGAAAAACCTCTTGTTCAGAAGGAAATTGTTAAACCAGGAAAAGCCGAATTAAGCCCTGATAAAAAACTACCACCTCCCATCAAAAATGCCGTTTTCACTTTTGATGCTAATGAGCCACAAAACGTGCTGATGGTGCTAACAAAAGTGGATCCGGTATATAGCAGCGAAGCAAGAAATGCGTTCAACCGGTATAATAGCCAAAGCTATAATACCAATAAGATTCAAATAGTAAAAGATACATTAGACAGTGCCCGCACTTTACTGGTATTTTCTCAATTTGATAATGCAGATGCTGCAATAAAATACAGGGACAAATTGAAACAGGATGCTCCGGTTCAGATTTCATGGCTGCCTGCCCAGAAATATGCTTTTTATATTATTTCCCAAAGCAATCTTGACCTTTTAAAAGAGAATAAAAATTTACAGAGCTATATTGATCTCCTGAACAAAAAATACCCTGGAAAGTTTTAATATTTCATTAGAATCATTTAAGTAATTTCCGGTTTTTAAAGAAAACAAACATGCAGAATCGCCAGAAAAAAAAAGTAGTTAAAAAAAATGAAATAAAACCAGCTGTGAAGATATTGTGGGCAATTGTATTAGTTGGATTTGCGCTTTTCGGATTAGTATTGATGGCAGCGAACTTCGGACTTTTCGGAAAATTGCCGTCACTGCAGCAATTGGAAAATCCACAGGCTAATCTCGCAACTGAAATATATGCGAATGATGGCACAACACTGATGGGAAAAATCTATACAGAAAACAGGGTTCCGGTAGATTATAAAGACATTTCAAAAAGTGTGATCAACGCCTTAATCTCAACAGAAGATATTCGTTTTTATGAGCATTCCGGAATTGATCCGATCGCGTTAGGACGCGCTATCAAAGGTTTTGGAAGACAGGGAGGCGCCAGTACCATTACTCAACAACTTGCTAAAAATATTCTGAACCAGGGACGCGGATCAGTTTTGAAAAGAGGAATTGATAAAATCAAAGAATGGATTGTGGCACTGAAGCTGGAACGCAATTTTACCAAGCAGGAGATTATTGCTTTATATCTTAATCGCGTATCCTGGTTAAATGTTTATGGAATTAGAAATGCTTCATTAATTTACTTTCAAAAAGAACCTTCCAAGCTTACTCCCGATGAGTCGGCCCTGTTAGTGGGAATGCTCAGCGGCCCCGGACAATATGATCCTAGAAGACATCCGGAAGCAGCAATGGCGCGAAGAAATTTGGTACTTGACAGAATGGTTACCAACGATGTACTTCCAGAATCAGAAGCTGCTGTTTTAAAGAAAAAACCTCTTGGTGTAAAATATAAAAAGATAGACGAAAGCCAGGGAATAGCGCCGTATTTCCGGTCAGTATTGACAAAAAAATTACAGGATTGGTGCAATACCCATAAAGATCCGAAGACTGGCAATAATTACGATTTGTATCGTGATGGTTTGAAAATTTATACAACCATTGATCCGAAAATGCAGTTGTATGCAGAGCAGGCGGTTGTAAAACATATGACATCAATGCAAAAAATATTTCAACGCCAGATTCCAAAAAATGTGTGGAAAGGTCAGGAAGATATTTTGAACCGTGCGATGAAGGAAAGTGAACGTTGGAAAAACATGAAAGAAGCCGGAGCTACTGATGCAGAAATTAAAAAATCATTTTCTATACCCGTAAGCATGAAAGTATTTGCATGGAATAAAAACCGTGAAACAGATACCGTGATGACTCCTCTTGATTCTATAAAATACAATAAGGAAATGATGCAAACAGCCTTTTGTGCAATGGATCCGGTTACGGGGGAAGTAAAAGCGTGGGTTGGCGGTATTGATTTTAAATGGTACAAATTTGATCATGTAACGGCTAACAGGCAGGTTGGTTCTACGTTCAAGCCAATTCTTTATACACTCGCAATTACCGATGCCGGTCTTACTCCCGAAAGTTATATTGGGGGAAAACCGATCACACTTGCCAATAAAACGATTACCGGTGGAGGTGGAACGATGGCTTATTGCCTTGCGAAATCAATAAACGTTGCAGCTTATGATTTGATGAGTCGTATTGGACCTAAAAAAACAGCTGAATTCGCCCATTTGTGCGGCATAAAAAGCAATATTCCCATTGTGCCTTCCATTGCTTTAGGATCAGCGGATATACAACTGATTGAAATGTTGCGTGCTTATACCATGTTCCCGGACAGAGGATTTAATACAGAACCAATTTATCTTACAAAAATCGAAGACCGCAATGGAAATATTTTGCAAACATTTGAACCTGAAGTAAAACAAGTGATCAGTGAAGTAGATGCCTATACTATGTACAGAATGATGCAGGGAGTTGTTGACTATGGCACTGGTGGTTCTATGCGCTGGAAGTTTGGAATAACGAGCGATATGGGTGGCAAAACAGGAACTACAAACGACAATACTGATGGATGGTTCATTGGCTACACACCTCAAATACTTGCCGGCGCATGGGTTGGTTGCGATGACCCGTTTTTGCATCTTCCAAAATATGGAACGGCAGGAGGAAGTGAAATGGCGCTTCCTGAATGGGCGTTTTTTATGCAAAAAGTATATGCAGATAAATCATTGGGAATAGACCCAAAAGCAGAATTTCAAAAGCCTGCCGAACTCAATAATAATCCAATTTATGCAGACCAAAATTTCGCCGCGATAGCTCGTGAAGGTCAGGGAAGCGATTCTGCAGATGTGCAGGGAAATGGTGATGCCTCAGACTATGCGCCGCCAACTGATGTGCCGGTAGAATCTGACTTTAGTAAAGAACCGAAAAAACAGGTAGAAACGGAAGCTCGCAAACCAATTGGGCCTATGAATTATAATCCAAATAAAAAAGATACTTCTAAACCTTCAGCGAATAAATTAAAAGAAAATCATGAAGCGGATTCGAGGAAAAAAACAACTTCCAAAGCCGTTAAAGAAAATGATTATTAAGGCTTCCCACCTTTCATGCTGATGATCCAAAAAATTAAAATTGCGGAATATCCGCTAACCATATATTTGCATTTATAAAAATTTAAATTTAAACACATGAAAAAAATAACGATTCTTTTTACAGCAGTAATTTGTATTTCGTCGGCAATAAAAGCTCAAACGACGGCTTCGTTACAATTAGCAAAAGGTCAAAAATATTTGGTAGACAATAAAATGGAAACTACCAGTTCTACAGAAATGCAAGGACAAACAATGGAAACAAAGGCAAACATTGCTTCAACTTATAACATCGTAGTAAACGATAAAACCGGCGATAATTATAGTTTGACAAACACCATTTCAAGAATAGTAATGAATATGAGTATGATGGGCAATGAAATTAATTTCGATTCTGATAAGAAAGAAGACATGAGCGGCCAGATGGGAGAAGGATTGAAAGATGTTGTTAATCATCCTCAAAATGTCGTAATGGATCATACCGGAAAAATAATTAACCAGCCTGCGACAGACTCAACAGTTTCACAAATCGCTAAGCAATTGAACTTTGCTGCAAGCGGATACGGTGCACAAATGGCTTTTTTAGCATTGCCAAAAAATCTAAAACCGGGCACTACCTGGACTGAAAAAACCGATGATAACGGAATAACCAGAACCACTAATTATACTATAAAAGAGGTAAATGGAAATATTGCAACAGTTACTTTTACTGGTACCGTTGCTACTGATACAAAAATGGAACAACAAGGAATGGAAATCACCACAAAAACTTCAGGTAAATTTTCAGGCGAAGAAAAAGTAGATTCAAAATCAGGAGTTATCCAATCAAGCAACACTATCGCTGACGCATCAGGCACCGTTTCGGCTATGGGACAAGATTTTCCGACTTCTTCAAAAGTAAATTCAATAACAACTGTGAAATCTCTATAGACCTTCCCTTATTTTTTTTAAAGCCTTGCAAAATTTGCGAGGCTTTTGTTTTTGCATAATAACATTTAAAATGTTTTAGCCACTAAAAACAGTTGAAAAAAATCGGTTCTTATACACCGTAGTGGCGCTACAATTCTACATTTCTACATCTTTCACAACCTCAGTTTCTTATAAAAGCACTGGTATATGCTTTGAGGATAAAAAAGGAAATTCTCACTATATTTAAAACAACAAAAATTTAATTAAAATGAAAATCCTAAGCCTTTTGGTAATTGCTTTTGCAATCAGCTTTAGTGCCTCTGCCCAAACGAATATGGACACCACAACTCATCACCGCACACACCATCAATATTCAAAAACAAATATGAATCATGAGCGGTATATGATGAAAGACGGAAAATTAATGTCGGACAAAAACGGCACAAAAACAGACGTTACAAATGATGTAACCTTAAGTAATGGTACTACGATTACAACTGATGGAAAAGTAACCTGGAAGAATGGAAAAACTGAGACACTTCAAAATGGTGAAGTGATTGACATGAACGGAAAGATTCACAACTGGAATAGCAGCAATACTCACAAAATGACCACCCATCACAGCACACATCATACTATGAAAAACAGCGCGGATAGCACACGAGAATAGCAATTTCTTTTTCAGGTTACAAAAATATAAAACCGCTATGCCGGTGGTTTTATATTTTTTTATACCCAGCTATAGCTACCGCAAAAATTTAGAAATTACAAAAAATGCAATTAGTAATATCACAATAATAAGTACAATTGTAAAATAAATCCATGAGCCATCTTTAAAGCGTCTTTTTTCCCGTTTCAGTTTCTTTTTTTGCAACTGTTTTTGCAAATTCCGATTCAATTGTTCAGCAAAAGCAACAGGATCCTTTTTATTTTTAAATTCATTTAGCCCCTCTATTGCGTCGCTTGCCAGATCAGAATCCACAAGCATTTTCTCAAATTCATGTTTTTCTTCAGCAGACAATTTATTGCTGAGATAATCCATCAACTTTTGATTGTCAACGTCTTTATTGCTGTTCGATAATATGTTTAATAAATCATCGCTCATTTATCAAAAGAATTCAATAATTTAATACTTAAGTTAATATCACTTTTAACCTTCAACTAATTCCCATTAATAACTTCAGCTTTCTTTTGCCATTTTGCAAGTGGCTTTTTACCTGAAGCATCGTAAACCCGGTTATTTCTGAAACCTCCGAATAAGATTTTTTTTGAAGGTAAAATAAATTTACACATTCCTGTTGCTCCCGATTTAATTGTTTTATCGCTTGTTGCATTTTTGCCAGAAGTGTTTCTTTTTCAATCAAATCTGTTTTATCAATTTGTCCTTCCTCTGCCGGAATTGTTTTTTCATTCAATTCTACAGAAACATTTTTATTGCCACGCAGCTTCATTAAACAATGATTTTTGGCAATCATGTAAATCCAGCTTTTAA
>JAICYZ010000280.1 GCA_025933935.1 Chitinophagaceae bacterium | reverse complement strand
CGAGAGGGCACAGAGCCAGTTCGTAAACATGGAAAACCTATTAGAGAAGTTGTCGCTTATCGAACCGGGCATGGTTACGCGATCACCAAGAATGCTCCGACCAGCAACTCGCCAATATCGGTGGCCGGATGATAACAATAATAAAAAAAACCCGAAATCAGCCTTTTACAACTAATTCCAGGTCTCCGGGTGGTGTGGGGCGGGATTGAACCGCCGACACATGGATTTTCAGTCCATTGCTCTACCAACTGAGCTACCGCACCATCATTTTGGGCGGCAAAAATAGGGTTATTCAGTTAAAATAAAAATTCCTTTTTATTTTTTTTTAATTGCCATATTCACACAGGAATTTGATACGCATTATCTTTAACTGCTCCAAAGAATAATTCCCATCTGCCAGCTCTTCTTTTGCTGTCTCCAGGCTCGAAGTTTCACAGCCTTTAAAATAATCAATAATCTCTTCTCTCTCATAATCGTCCATCAGTTCCTCAATCGCATAATCCAAATTTAATTTAGTGCCGCTTGCTACAATCGTTTCCATTTCTTCAAGAAGTTCTTCCAGCTTTAAAGTGCGGTTTTTCGCAATGGTTTCCAACGGCATTTTTTTATCTACATTCTGGATGATAAAAATTTTATTGCTGTTGCGGTTTACCACACTTTTCATTACAAAATCATCCGGCTTTTCAATTTCATTTTCTTCCACATACTTTGCAATCAGGTTCACGAAGGGCCTTCCAAATTTTAAAGCTTTACCTACGCTTACCCCCTGGCATTTTTCCAGTTCTTTCAACGTAGTGGGATAAAGCGTTGCCATATCCACCAAACTATTTTCCAGGAAAATTACAAAAGGTGGCAGGTTGCGTTTTTTCGCTTCTTGCCGACGCAGATCTTTCAACAATTCTACCAATTTGTCATCGGCAGCTACAGCTTCAGTATTATCTGATGAATCATCGTCTTCTTCACCATCAGTTTCATAAATATGATTCAAAGCGATTTTGAAAGAAGTCGGTTTTTTAAGAAATGATTCTCCTTTTTTCGTGAGTTTCAAAACACCATAATCTTCGATATCTTTTTGAATAATTCCTTCTAACAGCATTTGCCTGATTAATGAATTCCAAAAGTGCTCGTCCTTCTCTTTTCCGGTTCCAAAAACAGGTTTTTCTTCGTGGCGGTACATTTTGATCTGCGGATTCAGCTTGCCGACAATAACAGGAATCATATAAGTAATCGGAAATCTTTCTTCCAGAGCTTTTATCGCTTTCAATGCGATCAATACTTCTTGCTTTGCCTCATTCAGTTCCTTTGGATTTTTACAATTGTCACATTTGCCACCACAGTTATCCTGTGTATAGCTTTCGCCGAAATAATTCAATAACATTTTTCTGCGGCAAACAGCGCTTTCCGAATAAGCGACCGTTTCATTGATCAACTGAGCTCCGATTTCTCTTTCACTCAACGATTTGTCGCGCATTAAATGTTCCAGCTTCGCTACATCTTTATGAGAATAATAAAGCAAACATTTTCCTTCCAGTCCGTCACGTCCTGCGCGGCCGGTTTCCTGGTAATAGTTTTCTATCGATTTAGGAATATTATAATGAATTACAAAACGAATATCCGGCTTATCGATTCCCATACCAAATGCAATGGTAGCGACAATTACCTGTATTTCTTCTCCAAGAAACTGGTCCTGCCTGCTAGCCCTTAACTTTGTATCTAAACCGGCATGATAAGCGACCGCCTGTATTCCATTTGCCATCAATGTTTCTGCAAGCTCTTCTGTTGTTTTACGGTTCAACGTATAAATAATTCCGCTTTTGCCTTTGTTTTGCGAAATAAACTTGACCATGCTTTTTATCGCCTGGTCTTTTTTCACTTTTGGTACTACCTCATAATACAAATTCGAACGGTTAAAAGAAGAAATAAAAATATTTGGATCCCGGAGGCCCAGATTTTTTACAATATCACTTTGAACCTTCGGCGTTGCCGTGGCCGTTAAAGCAATTACCGGAATTTTTTCATCTATCTGATCCATTATCTCGCGCAATCTTCTGTATTCCGGCCTGAAATCATGTCCCCATTCGCTGATACAATGCGCTTCATCCACAGCAAAAAAGGAAATTTTTAGATCTTTAAAAAATTCCACATTCTCTTCTTTTGTGAGCGTTTCAGGCGCTACATATAGCAGTTTGGTATTCCCGGCCAGAAGGTCGTCTTTTACGATTTTTTGCTGCCCTTTATTGAGAGAACTGTTTAAAAAATGAGCAATGTTATCGGCGCTGCTATATCCACGAACCAGGTCTACCTGGTTTTTCATCAATGCGATCAAAGGAGAAACAATGATTGCACAACCTTCACTGATAATCGCGGGCAATTGATAGCAAAGGCTTTTGCCGCCACCTGTCGGCATAATTACAAAAGTATCTTTGCCGGATAACAAGCTGTTTATGATTTCCTCCTGTGGTTCTTTAAAAGAATTAAATCCAAAATTATTTTGAAGATGTTCTGAAAGTAATTTCCCTTGATATGTTTTGTTGGTATTACTTTTATTTGAAGTTTTTGGTGTAGAAGTTTTGGGTGGTTTTTTTGTTTTTGTTGTAGGCATGGTTTTTCGTTTCTGCTATTCTTTCTTTTTAAAAGGGTTCCAAAGTTAAATTATGGAATTGAAACATGAGGTTAAAGTTGCTTTAACATTCCCTTTATTTAGATAATTTGTTAAGGTACATCATTTTGTAATAATTCACTCAATTATTTTGCTTTGTTCATCCATTCAATTAAAGTACGTTTGCACTCATTTCCAAAAAAGTTACCATATTTGACGATTAATCAGTAAAACACGTTTTTTCTAGACTTCATGGGAAATAATATCATTGATACCGGTAAACGAACAATTATTGCCGAATCCTGTTCTATTGCAGGATTAGAGCGTTTTATTAATGCTGATTTTGAAGAAGCGATAACCAAAATTTATTCCTCAAAAGGCCGCCTGATAATCAGTGGAATTGGTAAAAGCGCTATTGTTGCCCAAAAAATCGTGGCGTCGCTGAATAGTACCGGCACACCGGCAATTTTTCTGCACGCTGCAGATGCTATTCATGGCGATGTTGGAATGGTTCAGGAAAATGATATGGTAATGATCATCAGTAAAAGTGGCGATAGTCCTGAAATAAAAGTATTGGTTCCGCTGATAAAGAATTTTGGAAACCCACTGATTGCCATTTGTGGCAACAAGGAAAGTTATTTGGCCAAATGTGCCGATATTTTTTTGAATACTACTGTTGAGGAAGAGGCGTCTCCTCATAACCTGGCGCCAACCAGCAGCACTACCGCTCAAATGGTAATGGGTGATGCGATTACCGTTTGCCTTATGGAATTGCGCGGATTTGGGTCGGAGGATTTCGCAAAGTTTCATCCGGGCGGTGCTTTGGGAAAAAAATTGTACCTGCATGTCGGAGATCTTTCAATCAATAATGAAAAACCTGTAGTATATACTGAAAGCATTTTGAAAGACGTTATTATTGAAATAACCAAAAAGCGGTTGGGCGTCACTGTTGTACTCGACAATAATCAAAAAATTACCGGAATTATTACCGATGGCGATCTCAGAAGAATGCTCGAAAAAGATTTGAACCATAAAGAGGTGAAAGCAAAAGACATCATGACATTAAATCCGAAAACTATTGATAGCAAATCATTGGCGGTAAACGCACTGGATATGATGCGCAGCAAAAATATTACACAGCTTGTGGTAGTTGATGAGGATCGCTATGCGGGCATTATTCATTTGCACGACCTCATTCGTGAAGGAATTATTTAAACAAACTAATTATGAACAAAAACAATTATGTGGCCATTATGGCCGGTGGTATCGGAAGCCGTTTTTGGCCTGTAAGCCGTGTTGATTATCCCAAGCAATTCCTCGATATCTTAAATACCGGTAAAACACTTATTCAATCAACTTTTGATCGTTTTGCACAATATATTCCGGTTGAAAATATTTACGTAGTTACTTCCTATCAATATAAAGATATTGTCGCCAATCAGCTGCCATTGATGCCTGAGGAAAACATTGTTTGCGAACCTTCCCGCAAAAATACCGCTCCTTGCATCGCTTATATTTCTTACAAGCTTCAACAATTAAATCCTGAAAGTAATTTGATTTGTGCGCCTGCAGATCACCTGATTCTGGATGATAAGGCTTTTATTAAAACAAGCTTGGAAGCACTGGAGTTTACTGAAAAGAATAACGCCTTGCTCACTTTAGGTATCAAGCCCTTTCAGCCGAATACGGGCTACGGATATATTCAATACGAGCAACACGCTGTAAGCGATAATATTTATAAAGTAAAAACTTTTACGGAAAAACCAGATCTTGAATTAGCGAAAACTTTTATTGCCAGCGGCGATTTCTTGTGGAATGCCGGCATTTTTGTGTGGCAGACAAAGAATATTATTACTGCTTTTGAAAATCACCTTCCCGAAATACATGAACTTTTTGAAGGAGCAAAAAAAGCGATGAATGCAGCAAACGAAAAGGAAGCAATAGAATTAATATACCCGCTCTGTATGAATATTTCCATTGATTACGGCATTTTAGAAAAGGCCGATAATGTTTATGTGATTCCTTCATCTTTTGGCTGGAGTGATCTTGGAACCTGGGGTAGCGCTTATGAAAATCTCGAAAAAGATTACCATGAAAATGCAGTGGCAGGAAATAATGTGGTCCTTTTTGAATGTTCAAAAAACATCATTCACACGACCGATGAAAAATTAATTTTATTGCAGGGATTGGATGATTTTATCGTTGTGGATAGTAAAGATGCGTTGTTGATTTGCAAAAAAGAAAATGAACAAAATATCAAAGAATATTTATCAGAAATAAAAAGAAATATTGGCGATAAATTCCTGTAACTGTTTATAACGTAAACGCTTTAAAT
>JAICYZ010000394.1 GCA_025933935.1 Chitinophagaceae bacterium | reverse complement strand
GGAACCTTACAGAATCGGAATATGCCGAAAATCCGATCAAAGAGTAGGCAAAATAAATCAAAGTTATGCCAGACAAAAATCACGAATTCGTCATCAAATTTGACGGAGTTAATCTTTCCAAACAAGCTTCAGAGCGCATCCAAAATCGTATTAATGACCTTTTACTTCGGGAGCTTTCAGAATCCGGTGCTGTTGGAGCGGGTGCGGATGGGGATGATAATTATTGCGGCATCTATATTCCGCGTAAATGGATTGGGAGACAAATTTTAGTTGCCAACTTAAACCGGTTACAAGACATTGCAAAGGAACAAACTCTCGGTTCTGCTATAAAGGTTCAAACAAGAAGCGTTTAAAATGGAAGCTGAAGAATCAAAGCTATGTCCGAGTGCAACATGTAGCAAAGGAGCCAGCTTACTAGGTGTCGTGCAGGCTGATAATACCGTAGCACTCCTTGAAACGCCGGTGAAACTAAATGAAGCGTTTATTGAAAAAGCGCATCAACAGGGTGAGCCGGAAAAGCGCTTCAGATTTGCTGATAAGTGCATCAAAAATGGTTGCAGCCAATGGACGGGTAAAAGTTGCGGAATCATGAATGAACTGGCAGCTTCTAATCCTTCAATAAAAAGCGATGAGGATGATTTACCACCCTGTTTTATCAGGCGTACCTGCCGATGGTACAGCCAGGAGGGAGGCAAATCTTGTAACATATGCCTGTTTGTGATAACCGAATCCAGGGATTGATTGTCCCGGTAACACAAATTGTTTATCCGCATAAAGAGTCTCCGGGCTTGCTCTGCCGGTTAATACAATTACTTTATTTGGAACTTTCATTTCAATGGAGATTTCCGATTACTATTGTTTACTCTGCGAACGTTTCTTAGAAAATTAAAATAAAGGCACAACCTCTCTTGATTTCTATTCATTCCCTGCATTCATCTTGCCGCCGCGGTTCCTGTGTTCACGAACCGGTTCAGAAATATGGTTTCATGGGCGATTTTCAATGAAACAGCCGGCGCTTCGTATTTTTCACGTGGCGGCGTTTTCCTGGTGGTGGCTTGCTGTTACTATTATTTACCCTGGCCAACGTTTCTTAAGAAATTAAAATAAAGGCAGAACGTCTCTTGATTCCTATTCATACGCTCAATTCATCTTAATAAAAAAATAAAAGTAAAGTTGTTTTATATCATCTAAAGTGATATATTTAGTTTTCAAATCCCAATCTCTTACTGACAACAATTAACTTATTTAAAAGACCTGCCTTTTTAATTATCATTAAAAACATTGTCTGTTATGAAAAAGTTATCTGTTATCATGTTGCTGGCATTGGTTCCGGCAATTTTTCTGTTTTCAAAATGCGATACTAGTTCAGGTAAGCCTGAAGAAGCTTCTGCAGAAGCCACACCTGCAGCTGCTGCTGTTTACTATGGCGGATATAATTCGCCGGAAGAATGGGGAAAGCATATTGTAACTGTAGCCGATTGTGCTAACTGTCACAGCCCGAAAAAGATGACCGCTTCAGGGCCGGTGGAAGATGAAAGTCTTGCCCTGTCAGGACATCCTGCTGCGATGCCTTTTCCGGACATCCATAGAAAAGACATGGAAACCAATCACCTGGCGTACACCCAGGATCTTACTGCATGGGTAGGGCCATGGGGCGTTTCCTTTGCTGCAAATATTACATCCGACAGTACTACGGGAATCGGAACCTGGACTGAAGAACAATTTATGAATTGCCTTCGCAAAGGAAAATACATGGGATTGGATAAGGCGAGGAATTTACTTCCTCCAATGCCATGGCAGGCATTCAGTCAAATGACAGATGATGAATTGAAAGCCGTTTTTGCGTATTTAAAGTCTACGAAACCAATTCACAATGTCGTACCTCAGCCGGTTCCTCCTTTGTTGGCGCAGAAGCAATAATGGAAGGACAATCAAACCTCGATTGGCCTGTGGGATTCGAACGATAGAACTGTCCTGGAAAGATGTCGTAAATGAAGAATGGCGTTAGATAAAAGGATATTTTATGTTGACGAGCGAAAACAAAACCATACAATCTTCAGATACATCAAATAGAAATGTACCTGGCAAAGCTCCTTTTTTTCAACCGAAGCTAACAATTAATGCCCCCGGAGATGAATATGAACAGGAAGCGGATGCAATGGCCGACAAAGTAATGCGTATGCCTATGAACGATCAGCCATTCTTCTCAGCAAAACCTGTTGGCATTTCGCATTTGCAACGAAAATGTGCGCATTGTGAGGAAGAAGAAAAATTACAACGAAAAGAAAATACAACACAACCAACAGAAGCAGGCAGCGAAACAAGTTCGTACATTCATTCACTTTCTTCAAAAGGTTCTCCCTTATCGAAAGAGACAAGAAGCTTTTTTGAGCCAAGATTTGGTTATGATTTCTCTGATGTAAAAGTGCATACAGATGCTGTCGCAGCTAAATCTGCTCATGGTATAAATGCATTGGCATATACAAGCGGTAATAACATTGTTTTTAATGAAAACCAGTTTTCTCCGGAAAGTGATAGTGGAAAAAAATTACTGGCGCATGAATTAATGCATGTGGTGCAGCAG
>JAICYZ010000245.1 GCA_025933935.1 Chitinophagaceae bacterium | reverse complement strand
TGTAAAGCTACTAACTAAACCTGACCGGAAATAATATATAAGTGTCTTTTACCTAATTAAATTTCAACCTTACCGCTGGCAATTTGTTGCTTGTAAACCGCTTTCAACACTTCGCCACGCCTTCTTACAGATGGTTTTGTAAACGACTGACGGTCACGAAGCTCTAATAAGGTACGGCTTTTTTCAAATTTTTTCTTGTACTTTTTAAGCGCTTTATCAATATTTTCGCAATCTTTTGAATCAATTATCAACATAAAATTTTACGTGTTTTTTTAAAGGACGGCGAAGATAAAGGAAAATTTTAAATCGAAAAACTTAAAAAGCACATATTTTCTTAAAAAATAAAAATAATCACTTGTTTACAGGAATCATAGAAGCATTTGGAGAAATAAAAGATATTTTGATTGATCAGTCAAACCGCGTTTTTTATATCAAAAGTGAAATGGCTTCACAATTAAAAATTGATGAAAGTGTAAGCCATAATGGAATTTGCCTGACTGTTGAAAATATTGAAAATGATATTTACAGGATAACAGCAATAGACGAAACGTTGAAAAAAACGAATGCAGCGAATTGGAAAAAGGCTGATTTGATAAACCTGGAACGGCCGATGAAAATTAATGACCGTCTTGATGGACATATCGTTCAGGGGCATGTAGATGGAACAGGAATTTGCATTGATAAAAAAGACAAAGAAGGAAGCAGCGAATTTACTTTTGAATACGACGAAAAATTTGCTCCACTGATTATAGAAAAAGGTTCCATTTGTGTAAATGGTGTCAGCCTCACTGCCTTTGATGTTTCCAACAATCATTTTACCGTTGCCATTATTCCATACACTTTTTCACATACCAATTTTCATTTGCTGGATAAAATTGACGTGGTCAACCTTGAGTTTGATATTTTAGGAAAATATGTACAGCGCATGATGAATATTAAACCGGGATAAATTTGCAGTAAAGGAACAAATAAGCGCAAATGTTATTTCCTGAAAATTAGTATTAATCCAACTCAGGGTACAATACAAACTTTTTCATAAAATCTTTAACTTCATTTTTTACAGATGAAATCGTTTTTTCATCGTCAAGATTCATCAATACTTTATCTACAAAATCTACCACAGTTTGCATATCATTTTCTTTCAATCCTCTTGTGGTTATTGCTGGTACACCCACCCGGATTCCCGACGTAACAAAAGGGCTTTTGTCGTCAAATGGTACCGCGTTTTTATTTAAAGTAATGGCGGCTTTGTCAAGCGTTTCCTGTGCTTTTTTGCCGGTAATATTCTTATTGCGAAGGTCGATGAGCATCAAATGGTTATCAGTTCCGTTGCTTATTAAATCATAACCTTTTGCATTAAATGCCTTTGCCATTGCCTGTGCATTTGTCTGAATTTGTTTTGCATAGGCTGTAAAATCTTCGGTTAATATCTCTCCGAAAGAAACGGCTTTTGCAGCAATAATATGTTCCAGCGGGCCGCCTTGACTGCCCGGAAAAACAGCCATATCTATTACGTGACTCATCATCCTGGTTTCTCCTTTTGGTGTTTTTAAACCAAATGGATTTTCAAAATCTTTTCCCATCAAAATAAGTCCGCCCCGCGGCCCACGAAGGGTTTTATGAGTTGTTGATGTTACAAAATGACAATGTTCAAAAGGAGAATTTAATAAGCCTTTTGCAATCAAACCCGCAGGATGTGCCATGTCGCACATGACAAAAGCGCCCACTTCATCGGCTACTTTTCTAATGCGTTCATAATCCCAGTCGCGGCTATATGCTGAAGCGCCACAAATAATCATTTTCGGCTTTATTTCCCGCGCTTTTTGTTCCAGCATTTCATAATCTACCAAACCCGTTTCTTTTTTTACCCCGTAAAAATGCGGTTCATAAATTTTGCCTGAAAAATTTACCGGCGATCCATGAGTAAGATGGCCGCCCATGCTTAAATCGAGGCCAAGAATTTTATCTCCGGGTTTTAAAACAGCGAACATAACTGCAAAATTTGCCTGTGCACCACTGTGCGGTTGAACATTGGCATATTCACAATTAAAAACCTGTTTTACGCGATTGATTGCAAGCTGCTCTGACTCATCGACAAATTCACAGCCGCCATAATACCTTCTTCCCGGGTAACCTTCTGCATATTTATTGGTAAGCACGCTCCCCATTGCACGAATCACTTCATAAGAAGTAAAATTTTCTGATGCAATTAATTCAATTCCTTCCCTTTGGCGGTTTAATTCTTTATTAATAATGTCAAAAATCTGCTTGTCTTTGTACATGAAATAAAATTTTGCGCAAACCTACTAAAAGAAAGCGAATCTGGCAGCGGCAAACGACACAAGGCTGAAGGCTGAAAGCTGATTCGCGAAACATTTCCTATATTCACATCCCTTTTCAAACACCGGATGATAAACTTATAGAAACATGAAGGCGATTATTCCTGTAGCAGGCGCGGGTACTAAATTGCGTCCGCACACATATACACAGCCCAAGGCGTTGATTCCGCTGGCCGGAAAAACCATTCTGAGTATTAATGTGGACCAATTGCATGATGCCGGTATTAATGAATTTATTTTTATAGTAGGTTACCTCGGAGAAAAAATACAGGATTATATTAGTGCGAAATATCCGGGCCTTACCTGTCATTTTATTTATCAGAATGTGAGAAAAGGGACGGCGCATGCGGTAGATCTGTCTAAAAAATTAATCGGTGATGACGAAGTGTTTATTGCATTGGGAGATACCATTTGTGAATATGATATTAAATCGGTACTTGAATCGCCATATTCGATGCTGGGTGTAAAAAAAGTGGATGATCCACGCGATTTTGGCGTTGCGGAAATAAACGACGACGGCGTTATTACCAAAGTTGTGGAAAAACCATTCATCCCAAAATCAAATATGGCTTTGGTGGGTCTCTATAAAATAAAAGACTCGAAATTATTATTTAGCTGCCTTTCGAATATCATTACAAATGGCATCAAAAGCCATAACGAATACAACCTCACTGATGCACTTGAATGCATGATAACGAGGGGAACAATCTTCAAATCTTTTAAAGTAGAAAACTGGTTTGATTGCGGCCGGAAAGAATCTCTTTTAAAATCAAACTCGATTTTACTTCAAAAATTCGGAGGAACGATTGCAGAGCCGAACAATTTTGAAAATACCATTTTTATTCCACCGGTAAGTATCGCTGAAGGATGCGATATCAAAAACTCCATCATTGGCCCTCACGTGGCAATGGGGGAAAGCACCATTATTCACTCGTCGATTATTAAAGATTCGATCATCGGGTCGTTTTCCAAGTTGTATGATGTAATGCTTGACGATTCCCTGATTGGTAATGATACAGAAGTAATCGGCGAAACGCGCTCGTTAAATATTGGCGATAATACAGAAATCGATTTAGGCTAATTGCTTTCTGCCAACGAATTCAAAACCTGGAATTTTAGCCAAAACCGTTATATCTTCCGGAAAAAAGTTGGACATTTGCCGCCCGGAAGGATTATTATCAATACAAAGGGTTATCGCAAAAATAAAATTATGAAGTTTTTGAATTTCGTTATTAAGTATCGTCTTTTATTAGGGGTATTTTTTTTATTACTTGGAATTGTGGTAAATATTGAAGCAGGATTTTGGCCTTCATTTGTTCTGTATTTGATTGCGCTTGTATTAATAGTCGGCCATTTTCTTTTTGGCCCGATGAGGCTGATCCAGGGATACATGGAAAATGGCGACATGGAAGGGGCTCAAAAAGTAATTGATTCCATCTGGTTTCCGCGCCTTCTTATTAAGCCGGTTCGCTCAGTTTATTTTACCTTGAAAGGCAACCTCGCAATGGCCAACCAGGATTTTGACAGTGCAGAAGCTCATATGAAAAAGAGTCTTAGCCTCGGCATGCCGATGAAGGAAGCCGAAGGCGCGAATAAACTTCAATTAGGAATGCTGGCCATGCAAAAAGGGAATATGCGCGAATCTGAGAATTATATACGACAGGCAATTCGTGCTGGTCTGCCTGATAAGGAAAACCAGGCTGCCGCTTACTTACAGCTTTCTTCTATCATGATCAATAAAAGAGAATTCCGCGCTGCAAAAGAATATTTCAGAAAAGTAAAAGCTTTAAAGCCAACTACACCGCAAATCGTAGATCAGATAAAACAAATGGAGAAATATATTACCAGGATGCCTGGATAATTTCATTCATTTTTAGGTGTATGACAGAAGTCTTTTTCTTGAAAATAAATAGCCTTCTCTGTTATTTCTTTTACTGTAACTAAATCTTGTGGAAAAATATCCTTGTATTGATGTGGGAAATCAAATACAAACAGGAATTGTAAACTCCTTTTATCGCAATTACCACCCTATTTAACACTTAACTACTTGTAGTCATCTAGCTACCATTGCCGTATCAAGTCCAAGTTAAGTCCGGGATATGCCGGACTTAACCCGGACTTGATTGGGAGGAGTCATTAACTTTGCCCCTATAGAAACGATAGGAAAACAGAACCTTCTTATAGGAATAAGTATATTTGATTGATGCTTGAAACGGGACACAAAATCTCAGGCTTGTGAGACTGGCTCAAATTATTTAGCTTGTGTTCTGATTTTACAAAGCAGTGATTCTTTGACATCTGTATCCAAACATTTGAGGGTTCGGCTCATCTTCCGAACATTTTGTCCAGCTCATCCTTTTTAAATTCAAGAAAAACTGGTTTACCATTGGGAGTGGTATTATGAATAGTACAATTAAATAAATCTTCTACCAGGCCTGTCATCTCTTTTTCCGACAAATAAGTTCCGGCTTTTATAGATTGTTGCCATGCCATCGAACGCAGCAACTTTTCTCTTTTGCTAAAAGACATGTCCATATTAAAGTGCTTATATTGCTCCAGTATTTTTTCGAGAGAATCTTTTTCATTGCCGTCTGGGACATCGGCTGGGGAACCTTGAATTACAAAAGAATTTTTACCGAAAGGTTCTATTTGGTATCCAAGAATATTTAATTCGGGCAAAAGTTCATTCAATAAAACCGCATCAGGAGCGGCAAGTTCAATTGCCGTTGGAAATAAACTTCGCTGAATGGCGATTGGCTTGCCTTTCAATGCTTCTGTAAATCGCTCATACAAAATCCTCTCGTGGGCGTTTTGCTGATGAATTACGATAAAACCGTTTTCGTTTTGAGCGATAATAAGACTGTTGTGTATCTGGATATAATGATCTGAAGTTGGTTGTTTATCCGCTTTTGGCTGAACCGTATTTTTAAACGGAGATGGATAAAACTCCGCCTTTTCCCGAAATGGCTTTTCAAAGTTATTTGCAGAATTTTCTATATTATTTTGCTTCAATAAATTTTCGCTCCATCCTCCCAAATCGCTTTTGCTTTCAATAAAGTGTGCCTGGTTTTTTTTGGAGAATGTGTTGAATAATGATGTTCCGGTTGCCGAAAATTCTTTTTCGGGTGTAAATGGTTTGCTTACCGCTTCAGTTTGCTGAATAGAAGCATCCAGTTCAAAATCCAACGTTGGAGTTACAGAATACTGCGCCAGCGCATGTTTCACCGCTGATTGCACAAAGGCGTATATGATTTTCTCATCTTCAAATTTTATTTCCTGCTTGGTGGGATGTACATTAATATCCAATCTGGACGGATCGATATCAATAAATAAAGTGTACATCGGAAAACTGTCTTTGGCAATCATTTCGCTGAAAGCATTCATCACGGC
>JAICYZ010000370.1 GCA_025933935.1 Chitinophagaceae bacterium | reverse complement strand
GTCTCCAAGATTGGAAGTAAGTGTAAGCATTTGTAAAGCGTCTAAAAACCTGGTACCACTTTCGAGGCCGCCTTTCAAATCGAAAGTCACCAAACCTCCTCCACGTTTCATTTGTTTTTTCGCTATTTCATACATCGGGTGTGACGGATGAAAAGGATATTTTATGCTGTTCAATTTTGGATGTCCATCAAGCGATTTTACCAGAGCTTCAGCATTATCACAATGCCTTTGAATGCGCACATCAAGTGTTTCAAGGCTTTTGCTGAGCAGCCAGGCGTTGAAAGGCGAAATAGAAGGCCCTGTATTTCTGCTAAATAAATAAATTTCATGAATCAAGTCCTTTCTACCAACAATAACCCCACCCAAAACACGTCCCTGTCCGTCGAGCCATTTGGTAGCTGAATGTAAAACGAGGTCAGCGCCATAGTCCGCAGGCCTTTGTAAAATAGGGGTAGCGAAACAATTATCAACTACTAATATCACATTATGTTTTTTCGCTAATTTTCCCAGCCATTCGAGATCTACGATGTCGAGGCCCGGATTGGTGGGCGTTTCCACGTAAATCATTTTTGTATTCGGCTTTATCAATGATTCCCACGAGTCGGGGTCATTTAAATCGGCATAAGAATAATCAATGTTCCATCTTTTAAAAAATTTGGTGATAATCGTATGAGTAGAACCAAAAACTGAACTGCAGCTCAGTAGATGATCGCCGGCATTTAAAAAAGTCATAAAGCAGCTGAAGATCGCACTCATCCCGGATGCCGTCGCGAAACCACTTTCTGCTCCTTCCAAAGCACACATTTTATCAATAAATTCCTGCGCATTTGGATTTTCGAATCGTGAATAAATATTGTTTTCTAATTCGCCTGCAAAGGTTGCGCGCATTTCTTCTGCGCCATCAAAACAAAAACTGGAAGTGAGAAATAAAGGGGTACTATGTTCTTTTTGATCTGTTCTTGGGGTTTGAATACGCACTGCCTGCGTATTGGGAGTTTGTTTCATTTTTAAGAATTTGATATTTTTTTCCGTTTATTAAAGATTGGAAGGGGGACATTTAAAATTAAATGGAGTGCAAAGATAAGAAGCAAATTTTCGTTTTGAAGAAAGAATCGGCTTCTGGTCATCCGGCTTTATAAAATCTGTTAAGACATTCCGCTAAATATTACTTTCAGTTGACGTTTGTAAACATGGATCAATAATAAAAAAACCGAAAGCTGTTCTAATACTTCCGGTTTTTTTATCTATCAACGGTTTTTCAATGCAAATAGTTGCCATCCCGGATTTTGCATATCTGCCTGGATAGCAGGTGGATATAATAAAATCTGGGTTGTTGGAATGGCGGAAAGATAATTTTTCGGATCAACAAATGTGCGTTGTTGTGCTGCAGTGTAAGGCATAATATATCCATCTGCATTTATCCTTACAGCGCCGTTAGCCGGAACTTTGCATGCTCCGGTCTCTTGCATTGGGCATCGATGGCGTTAGCCAGCTGCGTAAGACGCTGCCGGCCCTTGCGGCAATACCAAAATTTGCGGATCTTATTTTTGTTGCCTCTGATTGCATCACATGCAATGCCCTTGACCGCGCGCAGTTGGTGCCCAGGCGGCGGTAGAAAACAACGTTTCCGATAGTGCCATTTAAAAACACGTCTGTTACTTTAGCCATGATCTTTTGATTTGTTTAGTTTATGTTCCATATACTTCTATTGCCTGAACGCCTCATACATGCACATGTCCCGGTGCGCTACCCGTGCGCTAATAACGCACGGGTAGAGCAGTTTATTGGGCGCGGGTATAAGGAGGGACACTGGGAGGTATTGGGATCGTGGTGATCAGGTGTTTTAGAAAAGATAATGGATGGATTGTTTTATAGGTTTTTGTGAGCTATTTTATCCAATGTTTGGAGCATTCATCTCTTTTGAAAATCATTTCATAGATTTAAATAATAGATTAGGTAAAATCAGCAAAATACTATTCATGATTTTTCCGCAGATGTGTTTTTGCAAGTAGCAGGAAATGGTATTAAAAGAAACAGGGGTGCCTGGGAATCTTTCGCGACGGTATTACGTTACAAAGTTGGAACAGCTTGTGTTTTTATCGAAATGAGAACGGTAATAGCGTAGCTCTTATCTGGATGGAAAGTGCCGGCCAACGAAGAAATATCAGGGTTTTTGACCTTGTTTTGTGAAAATAACGACCAAAAAGATCCGGTGTGCATAATGCTAAAAAAATACGGGTAAAAAATTTTTACCCGTATTTCACTGATTGAGATGTTAATGATAGACTGAAATTAACGTTTTAAAACGATTATTTCAAATATCCATAATATGCTTCATCGGTTGGAGTATCCCACCAGATAGGCATACTCCAAATGTTTGGATCAGTCGCATGGGGGTTTAAGGCAAGTGTATTTATAGAGTTATAATTTATTTCATAGGTTGGAGGTAATGCCCAACGGCGCATCCACCATCTTGGATCATTTGGAGAACCACCTGTAAGTTGCGCCTGCCCGGTAAACAAAGGACCTCTTTGATAGCCTGGATAAACAACACCGAAATTACCAATATCACCGGCACTATAGTCAAAGCGGCGCATATCGTTATAGTTTTCAATGCTGCAACCCATGGCAATATATTTTTGCAGCATAATGTCTGCCATTGTCAAAGTTCCGGGGCCTTGGGCAACGGCACTGCTGGTCATGTATGCGGCAATATCAGCGGCATTCATCGGCTCCATATCTGGGATGGTCACTCCTGCAGCATTTTTGTCAAAACCGCCAGCCTGCCATTCAGCGAGTTTAGCCTGCATCTTATCCATATTAGCCTGGATGCCCGCAATGTAAGCAGTATAAGCATCAGCAGGGTCGGCTTTTCTCATATAAACTTCCGCTTTAATAAAGCACATTTCCTCATAAGTGAGGATGTCCTGGTCAGAAACAGGGCGAACCTGGAAGGAGCCTGTGGAGCCAATAACGCCGGCAGCATATGCTGCTGCTGAAGGGTACCAGTTCACGTCATTTGCCACCGTCTGCTGTGCGGGTACTGCGGTTGTAGCCTCAGCATTACTGCGCATGTTAACATAAGCCGTATCTCCCGCATAAATATAGTTGCTGCTGTTGATATAGATAGATCCTGCCGGGTATACTACCTTCACGTAGGTACTGCTGTCTACGTAATCCTGTCCGGCAACTTTAC
>JAICYZ010000159.1 GCA_025933935.1 Chitinophagaceae bacterium | reverse complement strand
TTGAATTGAGAATGAGCCTTCTCCCTTATTTGTATTCAGCTTTTGCCGATTATCATTTTACGGGAAAGCCGCCATTTCGCGCATTGGTACTTGACTATCCAAACGATAGAAATGTATGGCAAATTGATGATGAGTATATGATGGGCGAAAATATTTTGTGTGCGCCGTTTATTGACAGCGCTTTCACAAGAGAAGTATATTTTCCGGAGGGCGTTTGGTACGATTTTAATACAAATAAAAAATATGAAGGTAGCCACAAATACACGATCAATATGCAGCTGAATGAAATACCGATGTTTGTGAAAGCCAACACCATATTGCCTTTAGCAAAACCAGTTGAATATATTACGCCTTCAATTACATTTGAAATAAGCTGTAAAATATTTGGGAATGCCGCGGCGCAGGCGAAATTGTTTGAAGACAACAATTTCAATTTTGATTTTGAAAAAGGAAAGTATAACTGGCTGGATATCTCATGCAAGGGAAACAAAATTACCATTACACGAAGAGGCAATTATTCGAAAAAAATGTATGAAATAAGCAAAGTCGGGGATTTAGTGAATTAGTGCTATGAAGATTATTACAGACCAGCAAAAGAACAAATAGTTCAATGTTCTCTTATGCATAAACACATTATTACATTGGGATGTTGGCAACTGAGCAGATTTTCACATTCATTAGTGGCACAATTTTTCTGCATCTATTTTTTATGCGAAAATATACTTTAGTCAAATGGGCATTGGTTCTAATAATTGTTTTTTTAAGCTTTAGCATCTTAATATATGCTAAAGCAATTTTACTGCCTCTTACACTCGGTGGTCTTTTAGCGATGCTGTTTATGCCACTTTGCAGGTGGTTCGAAAGAAAGGGCGTCAGTCGTGCCTTTGCTTCGTTGTTTTCCATTTTGATATTCCTTTTAATTCTCGGAGTGATAATTTATTTCTTTGTCTGGCAAATAACGGCGATCACACGCGACATAACAGAAATAGAGGCAAACGTTACGAAACGGCTGGATGAATTGCAGCAGTTTTTTTATCACAAATTTGGCATCACTCCCGGCAACCAGGAAAAAATACTGGAAGGTAAAAATGACGGAAGCCTTGGCGCAATTATCAGTGCTGTAATGGGCTCTCTGATTTATTTTCTGACCAGTTTTATCATTATGCTCGTGTATATCTACATGCTGTTATTCACAAGAGGTCATTTAAAAAATTTCATTCTAAAACTAGTCAAGCCATCGCAAAAGGAAAAAACTGAACATATTATACTGGAATCAAGTAAAGCGACTCAACATTATCTGCTTGGATTTGCCTTGTTGGTTACCATGCTATGGTTATTGTATGGTATCGCTTTTTCAATTATCGGCGTCAGAAATGCCTTTTTCTTTGCCGCACTTTGCGGGCTCCTTGAAGTCATTCCGTTTATTGGAAGCCTTTTCGGAATTATACTTACTATGCTGATGGTTGTCTCACAGGCCGGTGGTGGAGGAATGCTTTTCGCTGTTTTTATTGTTTATGCGGTTCTTCAGTTTACCCAGTTTTATATCATCCAGCCTTTGCTACTTGGAGGTGAAGTAAATGTAAATCCACTTTTTGCCATTACGGTTCTGATATTAGGAGAAATGGTTTGGGGACTTGGCGGTATGATCATGGCGATTCCATTAACCGGTATTGTGAAGATCGTGTGCGACAACGTTGAAGAACTGCATCCTTACGGATATCTTCTTGGCAAAAGCAATAATTCGAGAGGCGGTATTTTTAATAAAATGAGAACGAGGTTACAAAAGAAATAATATCTATGTTTAAGTTTTGATTTGTTGAACTCTGATTTCTACTTTGTTGATTTGTGATTCAGTAATACACGAGCAGATGAGCACCTTAACGAATCAGCAAATTGCAAAATTTCAAGTTAGCGAAACTTTCTTTCCTGTTTTTGCCGCTTCATAAATAGCTCCAATAATTTTTAGATCTTTTAGGGCTTCTTCTCCATCTGCGGGAATCAATGGTTTTTTATTTCTCAGAATAATATCCGCCATTTCATCCATTTGCACCGTTTGATGAGTTACATCCGGCGCTGTCAGTTCACCTTGGTTTGTGCGGCCACGAATTGGCCCATATCCTGTTGCCGGCATTAACTCGGCAAAACCATTTGTACCATTGAGAAAAAACCGATCGAGGTTATTCATGCTGTAGGTAGAAAGACAGGAGGCAACGGCACCAGAGGGAAAGCCAAATTGAAAAAGCATCGTTTCATCAATTCCTTCTTTAAATTTTACCGGGTCATTTTTGATCTCTTCTGCAGTTACCCAAACCGGCTCTTCTCCAATCATGTATCTTGAACCATTTACAGCATATATTCCTATATCCATCATCGAACCGCCTCCTGATAAAGCTTTGTTCAGTCGCCATTGATTCGGATCATCAATGGTAAAGCCTACTAATCCCTGGAAAAAGAGAATTTTTCCAAAATCACCAGAATTACGCATTTCGACAATTTTTAGCGTGTGTGGCTCAAAATGCATTCTGTATCCGACCAATAGTTTTACATTGGCCTTTTTACAGGCATCGATCATTTCCTGCGCCTCTGTGGCATTGATTGCCATTGGTTTTTCGCAGATCACATGCTTACCTGCTTTTGCAACCCGTATCACTTCATCGTGATGTAGCGCATTTGGAGTGATAACATATACTGCGTCAATATCAGGATTATCTTTTATTGCATCAAAGTTTTCATAATTGTAACAGTTCTTTTCCGGAATGCCATATTTACCTTTCCAGTCTTTAATTTTAGAAGGAGTACCACTGATCACTCCCGTTAGCTTTGCTTTTTTACAATCACGCATCGCTTCAGCAACACGCGTGCCGTAACTGCCAAGGCCCATAATAGCTAAACGAAGCATGGAATCGTTTCTGCCGGTTTTGTCAGTGGTTTTATTCATAGTAAAAGCATTTTTAATGAGGGGAAAAGTAAGTGCGCCCAGTGTGATCGTCTGCAAAAAAGCACGCCGTGATTTCATGATCGGATGTTGAAATCCGAATTTATTTAAAGATTTTTAACCGGCAATTATTTTAGAATGTAAAGTCAACGTTGAAACACTGAACTTTTATGCACCTTCCAACTTTCACGTTTGCTCTTGGTCTGATAATTGTTATTTTTCAAATAAACAAACGCCATGAAAAACGATAAAAACAGGAAGCCAACTGATGAAGGATTAAAAAGTTATAACCCGGCCGACAGAGATTTCCAACGCACAGAAGAGCAAACTGACCGTGTATCACAATCAGAAAAAGACGAGCAAAAAAGAGAAAAGAGTAAGAAGAAGATGTGAAAATCACGAAGCAAAATTCTTAATTCGTAATTTTTAATTCTTAATTTCTTTGCCCAGATTCACCTGGGTACTTTCAACAATGGCATCGATCGATTGCTCATTCATGCATTTAAAATGTCCAAGAGGGCATTTATCAAAACCGGTTTTTGAACAGGGACGACACCACAATTTATTTACCTGGAACACTTCATAATTCGTTTTGTAAGGTGTCATGCCAAATGATGGAACCGTATTTCCCCAAACAGATAAAATATTTTTTTTGAAAGCGGCTGCAATGTGCATCATTCCTGTATCATGGCTGATAACTAATTTGGCATTACGAACAATATCTGCGGATTCATTCAATGAAAATTTACCACAGGCATTATAAATCTTTATCGGATCCGAATCTGCTATTTTTTCTCCATTCGCGAAGTCTTCTTTTCCTCCCAGCAGAATAACCGGGTAATTGATTTTTTGAACCAATTCTTTTAATTTTTCTACCGGAAGTTTTTTGGTATTATGAGCAGCGCCAATAGCAACGGCAACATAACCGTGCAAATGAGAAAATGGAATGTCGCCTTCTTTTACCTTTTCGCTTTCCGGGATAAAATAATCAAGCCCGAGGCCATCATTTACCACACCTAACTTTTGAACAGTTGCCATGTACCTGTCCACAATATGGACAGGTGGCATTCGGTTTATTTTAAAATTAGTGTAGATCCATTTTTTTATATTCAATTTATTAAAGGAATAAAAAGGAATGTCACGGATCAAATTTTTAATTCGCAATGTGCGAAGATTATGATGGAGGTCGATAATGTGATCGTATTCTTCATTCTCTATTTCCTGAATGGTTTTATCAAAATGGTCTTCCAATAAAAGAACTTTATCGAGGTATGGATTAGATTGAACTATTCCCGCAAATTTTTTTTTTGTCAGATAATGAATTGTTGCCTGAGGATATTTTTCTCTCAAACATCGTATAACCGGCGTTGTCAGTACAATGTCGCCGATTGAAGAAAAACGAATGATGAGAAATTTCAGATAATTGTTTTCTGTTGCAGGAGAAGAACGATCCCAAATTTTATTATAAAACTTTTTAAAATTCAATAAATGAACTATTTACTTTTTATCAAAATTCCCGAGAAGAAATGAAATAAAAAAGTTGCCACACAGCAAGACAACAAATATCGCTGATTCTTAATTACCGGCAGGTTTCGGCTTCTTTTTGGGCATCAAAACTTTCCATAAAACCGGAAATGTAGTGACCACAACAATTCCAATCACAATTACTTCCAGGTGTTCCTTCAGATCGAAATTAAATTCTTTCATGATTAACCTTTGCAAAAAATGGCCGCCAAGCAACATGCTTCCTACCCAAAGAGTGCAACCAAGAATATTGAAATAGGCAAATTTTTTCCTGTCCATTTTTACGATTCCTGCAACGATTGGTGCAAAGGTTCTGACAAAAGGAACGAACCTTGCAATAATAATTGCCCCACCGCCATTTCTTTCATAGAAATCATGTGCCTGCATCAAATGCTTCTTTTTGAAGAAAAAAGAATCTTTTCGCTCATATAAAAAAGGGCCGCTCTTTCTGCCGAACCAGTAGCCGACAAAATTGCCTATTACTCCGGCGATTGTGATCAGCAGCCAAAGAATACCTAGATCGAGCCATTCATTGTGCGACGGAAATAAAGCCGCAGTTACAATCTGATCGCTGTAAATTCCGGTCACAAAAAGTAACGCATCGCCTGGTAAAAAAAAACCGGCAAACAAACCTGTTTCGGCAAAAACAATAAAAATGATCATCCACAATCCGCCATGCTCAATATAAAACTGCGGATTTAATAAATCCTTTACGCTGATTCCTAAAATGTACAACAGGTCCACTAAATATAATTTTTATGAGATAATTTTTTCAGTCAGTAACAATAATTTAGCTGATAAAGAAACAACAAAAAATCTTAAAGAAAAGGGAAATCATCATTCTGCAACAAAAGCCAGTGCTTTCTCCTGGTCAAATTCTCCTTCCCACTTTGCAATTACGCAACTCGCCAAAGTATTTCCTATCACATTTACAGAAGTGCGCGCCATATCCATCAATTCATCAATTCCCAGAATGGCCATCACAGGCCACAAAGGCAATCCGAATGAAGAAACTGTTCCCAGTAAAATAACCAAAGATGCGCGTGGAACGCCGGCAACACCTTTGCTGGTAAGCATCAATGTAAGTCCCATGATCAGTTGCGTACCAAAAGGCATATGAATCCCCGCAGCCTGCGCTACGAAGACACTTGCGAGAGACAGATACAAAGTAGTTCCATCAAGATTAAATGTATACCCGGTAGGCAATACAAACGATACGATTTTTCTGGGTACACCAAATTTTTCCATGTTTTCCATGGCAATCGGAAGCGCAGATTCCGAACTGGTAGTTGCAAATGCTATCGCCACCGGTTCTGAAACAGCTTTGATGAATTGCCTCACAGGAATTTTTAAAAAATAAGCAATTGAGAAAAGAACGACACCGATAAATACAAGCAAAGATGCATATAAGGTCAAAAGTAATTTTACCAGTGAAAAGAGAATATCAAGACCAAGATGACCGACGGTAACTGCAATTGCAGCGCCAACGCCAAACGGTGCAAAATGCATAATGATATTGGTAAATTTAAACATGGTTTCAGCGAGGCTTTCCGAAAAACGAAGCATCGGTTGCCTTCTTTCTTCTTTTACCATTGCCAGCCCGATTCCGAAAATGACGCTGAAAACCACGATAGGCAAGACATCTCCATTGTACATTGATTTAATAATATTTTCCGGGAAAATGTGCAGTAAAACATCCTGCCATGTTTGTGGAACCTGGGGTGGCAATTCTTCATGAAAACCGGCCGGAATATGGATACCAACGCCTGCCTGAGAAATATTGATTGCAATAAGTCCGATAATGAGCGCGATCGTCGTAACCACTTCAAAGTACACGATCGATTTCCATCCCATTCTACCGACCTGTTTTAAATCTGAATGACCGGCGATGCCGACAACCAATGTTGAAAAAAGAATGGGTGCAATGATTGTTTTTACAAGGCGTAAAAATATCTGGCTCAGCACTTTTAAGTCCTTTGCAACTTCAGGAAAATCCAAACCAATCTCCACACCTATTGCCATACTCACCAGGATCCATGTAGTAAGCGTGCGTTTATAAAGTGCGAAAAGAATTAATGAACCAATAAAAATCCATCTCAACACCCTTAGAAAAAACGGAGAAAGGCTATTAAAATTATATATATCAATGAGGTGAAAAATCGTCGCAATTGTAAGCGTAATGAAAACAAGAAGAATGCTTTTCCTTTTATTCATAAAACAGTTAAAAAGATTAACGCCAAAACTAACAAATAGAATGTAAAGAAAGTTTTCTTTGGCAAAATCCTTCGCAACCTTCATTTTCTTTATCTTTCTTTTTATAAAAAGGACAAACGGAATAAATGCCGCTACGAGCGATAAATAATAAAACAATAATGTGATTATATTTGCCAGATGATTGTAAATGATGCTTTAATAGAGAAACTGGCTCATCTTTCCCGGCTGGAATTTGCTGATGAAGAAAAAGACGTGATTAAAAAGGACCTGGAAAAAATGATTGGTTTTATTGATAAACTGAACGAGCTGGACACTTCCGGCGTAGAACCTTTGCTGCATATGAGTGACAACGTAAATGTATTCAGATCTGATACAGTAAAGGGACAAATAAGCCGCGAAGATGTTTTCAAAAATGCACCTTTACACGACAATGAATTTTTTAAAGTCCCAAAAGTGATAAAGAAGTAATTTAAAACTGAAAACCGGAAATGCGAAAATGGCTGTATTTGTTCATTTGCTGATACCTAAATCTAAAACCTGATATCTATATATGTCTTCCATCATAAAATTAGAAAATATTCAAAAAAGTTATTACCTGGGAAAGCAGGAATTAAAAGTTCTTAAAGGAATTTCTCTGGAAATTTTTAAGAACGAATATGTGGCGTTAATGGGACCGAGTGGAAGCGGAAAATCAACACTGATGAATATTCTCGGTTGCCTCGACTCTCCCACTGCCGGCCGCTATGTTTTGAATGGCGAAGACGTAAGTAAAATGCCCGACGATGATCTGGCAGATGTCCGCAACAAAGAAATCGGATTTGTATTTCAACAATTTAATTTATTACCTCGTTTAACTGCTGCAGAAAATGTAGCGCTTCCGCTGATTTATAATGGGACTACTAAAAAAACAAGAACTGAATTAGCGCTGGAGATGCTTGATAAAGTGGGCCTCGCAGACAGAAGCCATCACAAACCGAATGAACTTTCCGGCGGACAAAACCAGCGTGTAGCCATCGCCCGGGCTTTGGTAAATAATCCTTCCATCATTCTTGCAGACGAACCAACTGGTAATCTCGATTCAAAAACATCAGTGGAAATCATGAACATTTTTGACAAAATACAAGCTGATGGAAACACAGTGATCTTAGTTACGCATGAAGAAGATATTGCAGAATTTGCACATCGCATCATTCGGCTGAGAGACGGACTAATCGAAAGCGACCGTATGAACGAAAAGAAAGCAGTAGTTATTGGATGAATCCTCGTTTTCTTACACAAGTTCAATATCCATTCGTCGTAACAGCCGCTCTTGTAAAGTGTAAATGTGCTTTACTATTCCATTAAACATCACATTACCTTGTAAGTCCTTTACAAGTTGGTGAACAGTAATTTCAAAAGTTCCGTTCTGTCTTTCATTAAATTCAATTGGCTCAACAGTAGGATTTATTTCTGTCCATTGTCTTGTCCAGTATTCCCTTATCTGATTGTGCCCGCTTACATAACCGCCTTCAAATGCTTTTGGCCATTGCACATCAGCATGCATCGTTGAAAGCGCCGTATCAATGTCTCTTGCATTGAAGGCAGCATAGGCCTTTCTAAATAAATCCTGAATTTGTTTTTCCATAACCCGCGATTTATCGAGCCGGCAACTCATTAAGTTTTTCAATTGCCTTGCAAATCTAAAAGTTATTTATATAAGCAGATTGGCTAATTTCCCATTACTTTTATACAAGTAAAAAAATTATTTTTATCAAAATAAACTGATGTAAATATGGCAATGAAAATTTATACGAAAACCGGAGATGCAGGAAAGACAAGCCTTATCGGCGGAACGAAAGTTTTTAAAAACAATTCACGTATTGAAGCGTATGGTACTGTAGATGAATTAAATTCTTACATCGGATTGGTATCTGATTTTTGCAACGATGATCATGCAAAAAAGATTTTGAAAGAGATCCAGGACAGGTTATTTACGATTGGTTCGGAACTCGCTTGTGATCCTGATAAAAATATCAAAATGCCTATTCCTGACCTGCATGAAAGTGACATCGAATTATTGGAAAAGGAAATGGACGAAATGGATAAAGAACTTCCTGTTATGAAAAATTTTATTTTACCTGGCGGCTCGCCTTCCATTTCGTTTATGCATGTCGCCCGGTGCGTATGCAGGCGCGCCGAAAGGAGTTGCGTAAACCTGATGGAAAAAGGAGGCGAGGTAAATCCGTTAATCATGAAATATATCAATCGCCTTAGTGACTATCTTTTTATGCTGGCGCGTTATACAGGCATAAAAAATAATATCCAGGAAACTATCTGGCAAGCACGTGGATAAAGGACTAT